>NZ_JBOEFX010000062.1:0-977 GCF_050633125.1 Lewinella sp. | reverse complement strand
TTGTCGCACAAGCTAAGTTGTACGCTTTCATAAATTTACTTCATTCTACTCGACACTAACCTCACTTTTATGATGATGTGCTCCATTTTTTGACCTCCCTAAACCAAGCAAAAGCGATTTAATGTTCCTGTCACGCCGCCCGATTCTGAAGCTATAAGCAAAGCCTTCTGATTAAGCCGTACACAAAGTAAATGGTAACAATAGCTGCAAGGCCACAATCTAAACCATCGGCTTTGTCTTCGATACCCAAGCGAAGAATACCCAAGCTGTTCCGATATCAACGGAATACAATTGACGGCCGAGCTTACTATCTATCATCTAACAATCCTAATGTATCCGCTTTATACAAATCAAAATCCACAATCGTCTCAGTCTCCTTAAGAAAATGTATTGCTCTCTTATTCAAACCAAAGTATGGCGTTGAAACATTCGGATTAATATCAATGTCGATTACAAATTGGAGTCTAGTACTTAAATCATATTTCTTCTTTAAACGGGTTATCTCTTGAGCTTTGGACTCAAAAATACTCACTAACCGTTCAAGAATAGATTCTAAATCAGGGCTATCCCCGGCATCAAATCGATACATCCAACTAGTAGATTTTGGTACTGGGTTCCCCTTGATCCGAACAGATGTTGGCTCAATTTGTAACTCGTGCGAAACGACTTTAGGGTCGAATTGATCTCCATCAAATGAAAAATACAGATAGCTGTTACACGACTTTCCACTGTACGTTATTTTTTCCCACATACTGATAATTGGCCTCTAATTTCTCTTGTTTCTATACCTAAAAAAGAATCACTTCTCAAATCGTTCCTTGAACTTGTCTTATTTCAATGCCCTTTTCTCAATTCTTTGATTTGATCTCAGCCATAAGGGCTGTGTATTTTCAAGGGCGAACGCAGGTGAGCGCCGCTTTAAGCTAGTACTTGAATCATCTATCTAGCTTGGTTTTCAATCTCCTTGCGTACAACTC
>NZ_JBOEFX010000061.1:0-7761 GCF_050633125.1 Lewinella sp. | reverse complement strand
CTCTTCGTGGAAGATTATTTCCGGGATCACATGCTTCCCTTTGTGCAGCCGGTGTTGTTGGTGAAGGATAAAATCCGCCCATTCCTGAATAATGCCCAGTTGTATCTCTCTATTTTGCTACAAGACAAGGATGCGCCTGACAGCCCTAGCGAATATGCGTTGGTGAAAATTCCCTCAGATCACCTTCCTAGGTTTATTCAGTTGCCGAGCCCTAACGGTGAGTATCACATGATCATCCTGGATGATATTGTTCGCCATTCCGTTAGTTGGATGTTTCCTGGGTATGAGATTCTGGACACCTTTTCGCTCAAGCTTACGCGTGATGCAGAGTTGTATATTGATGATGAGTTTTCCGGTGATCTGATTTCTAAAATTAAGCACAGTTTAGCCAAACGTCATGTTGGTCCGGCTTCGCGCTTTGTTTATGATGCGGAGATGCCCGTAGATTTTCTGGAATTTCTCAAGGAAGTATTTAACCTGGAGCGTTTTGATACGCTAAAAGAAGGGCGCTATCATAACAACTTTGATTTTTTTCAGTTTCCAGATTTCGGACTTTCTCATTTGAAAAATCCGGAGCTACCACCTTTGGCTTATGCGCCACTAGAGAAAACAAAAGACTTTTTTGGAGCCGTCAGTGAGCGAGATCATCTCATCCATGTTCCTTATCAAAGTTACGAATCTACCGTTCGCTTTTTTGAAGAAGCAGCTTCAGACCCTGATGTGACACACATCAAAATCGTTCAGTACCGTGTTGCCAAGAAGTCGCGTATTATGCAGGCCCTGCTTAAGGCGATAGCATCAGGTAAGCAGGTGTCGGTATTTATTGAAGTAAAAGCTCGTTTCGACGAAGAAGCCAATTTACGCTGGGGCGAGAAGCTGGAAAAGGCAGGCGTAACGGTTCATTACAGTTTTCCTGGGGTGAAGGTCCACTCTAAACTAGCATTGGTACGGCGATTGGAGAACAACAAGGAAGCCAAACTTTACAGCTATCTGGCAACAGGCAACTTCCACGAAGACACGGCCAAGGTATACGGCGATTTTGGCCTCTTTACTGCCGATGAGCGAATTGTAAACGAAGTAGCGCGGGTGTTCTCTTATTTAGAGACTGTCAAGATTCCTGAAGCACCTTTTGAGCATCTTTTGGTTGGCCAGTTTAACCTTCGGGAGAACCTGGAGAAAAAGATTGATTTTGAAATACAGCAGGCAAAGGCTGGCAAAGAAGCCTGGATGATTTTGAAAATGAACAGCCTTCAGGATCCTCGTATGATTAAAAAACTTTATCAGGCTTCACAGGCCGGGGTGAAGTTTAAGATGATTATTCGTGGAATTTGCTGTTTGGTGCCCGGCAAGAAGGGGTGGAGCGAAAACATCCATGCTATCAGTATTGTAGATCGCTACTTGGAGCACGCACGGGTTTTTGTCTTCCACCATGGTGGTGAAGACCAGATGTACCTTTCCTCTGCCGATTGGATGACTCGTAACCTAAGTTATCGTGTAGAAACAGCTTTTCCCATTTATGATGAGAACATCAAGGTCGAAATCATGGAGAGCCTGCAATTACAGCTGGGGGATAATGTAAAAGCCAGAATACTGGACGAGTCGCTTTCTAATACTTATTACCAATCAGGAAATGACCTCGCTATTCGTTCACAAATAGAGACTTACTATAGCGCAAAGCGGCAGTCGGATGAGCAGATTAATAATTGAGGGTAGATGGGCAGAGGTAAGCCACAATCCAGGCCAGCTGACATCATTCTAATAGTAGTATTACTTCTACTCTTGTTAGGTTTCTTGACGCAATGCAAACAAAGTAAGAAGACCGTTTTTGTAGGCTACGCAGCTGGTAGTATGGTAGACTACCGGTTAGAACTTTATGAAGATTCATCCTACTATTTATCTTGTCCAACTCCTTTAATGGTCTGTTTAAGGAAAGAGTGAACTTTGATGTGAGATCGTTGAAATTTTATTTTCACTGTACTACTTTGATTATCAAGCTATTCAGAAAAAGAATAAAAAAAGATGATTTTTTTTCTGGATAAAGCTTGCAAAAGAGGAATGATCTGTCTTATATTTGCATCGCTTTAGAAATAAAGCACATGGCTGAGCAGCCAGCAGACGCGGATGTAGCTCAGTTGGTAGAGCNNAGGTCGCAGGTTCGAATCTTGTCATCCGCTCAAACCTAGCAGTTCTGGAGAAATCCAGGACTGCTTTTTTTTTGCCCAGGAGGGATTGTACTACGATTCTTCCTATTGGAATTGACTAAGAAAAAACATTTTCTCTACCTCTTCGCGTCCTGGGTGAGCTATCTTTGCATGGATGAAGGTTGGCGTCCTAAAATGAACATTTCGTTCCGCCTAACAAGCCTGACCATAAATAAGCATAAATGACGAATAAAGAAATCGCTACCGCTTTTCGTGAACTGTCTCGCCTGATGGAGCTGCACAAGGAAAACCCCTTCAAAATTCGGTCGTATCAAAATGCGTATATGACCCTGCGCAAGCTGGATCAGCCAGTTTCAGAACTGGCAGAAACAGAACTGGCGAGCATCAAAGGGATAGGAAAGGCCATTTCGGGAAAGATTCGTGAATTGGTGACCAATGGAGAGATGGAAGCTTTGGAAAAGTATCGAGAGATGACACCAGTGGGTGTTCGGGATTTGTTGGGGATATCTGGTTTTGGTCCGAAGAAGGTGCGTACAGTCTGGCAGGAAATGGGGGTGGAGAGTGTTGGAGAGTTGCTCTATGCTGTTAACGAAAACCGTCTGATCGAGATCAAGGGTTTTGGTTTGAAAACCCAGGAAGACCTCAAGAAAAAGTTGGCCTATTTTAAATTGAGCCAAGGTAAATTCCTTTATGCACGCTTGGAGGAACACGCTAAAGACATTCGCGAATTACTACAGCAGCAATTTCCCGATGCACAGGTAGAATGGACAGGCGCCTTGCGCCGCAAGTGTCCAACGCTGGAAAGTGTCGCGATTTTGCTAGGTGGAGTAGCCGCACAAGAAGTAGCTGACCAGCTAGAATGGCCGGAGATCAAAGTAGAGGGAAATACCATCAAGGCGCTTACGGAAGATGAAATTCCGGTAACCCTTTATTGTTGTGCAAAAGAAGAATGGGGATCTAAGCAGTTTCGTTACACGGCTGGCCCTGATTTTATGGAAGCTTTCTTGAAGGCTTTTTCTGGTGTAGATTTCAAGGGGGTAGCCAAAGAGGAAGAAATCTTTGCTAAAGTAAAACTCCCAGTACTGCCACCAGAATTACGAGAGCAGGAGTGGGGCCTTGAGTTGGCACAGGACAACAAGATACCTCAGCTGATAGAAGCAACAGACATCAAAGGCGTTATCCACAGTCATACGACCTATAGCGACGGTATCAATACTTTGCCAGAAATGGTGGCTTACGCCCAAGCCCAAGGGTACGAATATATCGGTATTACGGATCACAGCAAGGCGGCTTTTTATGCCAATGGCCTGAAACCGGAGCGGGTGCTTCAACAGTTCAAGGAAATCGACGAGTTGAATGCTCAAATGACTGATTTTAGAATATTAAAGGGCATTGAAAGTGATATTCTAGCTGATGGATCGCTGGATTATGAGGAAGATTTGCTCAAGCAGTTTGATTTCATCATCGCCAGTGTACACTCCAATCTTCGGATGGATGAAGAGAAAGCCACCCAACGGTTACTCAATGCCATTGAGAACCCTTACACCAGTATGCTGGGGCACCCTACAGGGCGTTTACTATTGTCACGCCCAGGATATCCGATTGATCATAAGAAGGTCATTGATGCTTGTGCAGCTAATCAGGTGGCGATTGAACTTAATGCTAGTCCTTACCGTTTAGACCTCGATTGGACCTGGATTCCCTATGCCTTAGAAAAGGGCGTTTTGATTTCTATCAATCCAGATGCCCATAGTAGAGAAGGTATCCACGATATATATTTTGGTACCTTAGCAGCCCGCAAAGGCGGACTGACTGTCGAACACTGTATTAATGCACGTTCGGTAGATGACTTTTTAGCTTTTGCTAAGAAGTAGAGGAGAAAAAATATTAGGGCAACAGGTCGTTCGGAGTGTTTAAAAGATACCCTTAACAACCGGTTAACAATTTTTGCCGAGCACTTAACAACGCCTTGGCTGGGATTGCTTAATTTTGTGTCAGTAAGATAATCATAAACCATTTTTCACACTAAATCAATTGGAAAGATGCTGAAGTATATTCAGACCCTTGTATGTGTAGCTGTTGTGGCTGCATTCGCAGTAAGTTGCCAGAGTGGCAATAGCGATGTTCGTGAAGCTGCTCGCGAAAATGTTGAAGCTCAGGCTGTTCAGCCTGCAAACCAGGCCCAGAACCCTAACGTTCAGCAGCCTGCAACTCCTGCTGTTCCTGCTGGTCCTACCACTAGCATGACTTTTGATGAAACTACTTTTGACTTCGGTACAGTAAACGAAGGCGAAATGGTTTCTCACACTTACACATTTACCAACACAGGTAGCGAAACACTTGTACTGAGTGATGCTAAAGGAAGCTGTGGTTGTACNNGTACCAAAGTGGCCACGCGAGCCTCTTGCTCCTGGTGCTAGCGCTGATATTACCGTTGAGTTCAACTCTAAGAACAAGAAAGGTAAGCGTAACCAGAAAGTAACCATCACGGCTAACACCAATCCTCCTCAGTCGTTCATTTACCTGACCGGTGAAGTAACGCCTGCTGAAGGTGGTGCAGCTCCTGCTGTTACTCAATAAGGTATTGCAAGATTTTAGACTTAAAATTTAAGTCGATGAGCCATTCTGGTAACAGGATGGCTCATTTTTTGTTATAATGGGGTGAATTTCACTTTAAGTCAACATTTCCTTTATGTCGGTTATCGGATTCGGACAACAATTCAAAAGCTACCTTTCGTTAGTAAAGTTCAGCCATACCATTTTTGCACTACCATTTGCTTTGGTAGGTTTTACGCTGGGGACTTTAGAGACTGGCGTTTTTAATAGCAAGCTGCTTTTACTGGTGATTTTGTGTATGGTGTTTGCGCGATCCGCGGCGATGGCCTTTAACCGTTACCTTGATCGAGATATAGACGTTCAGAACCCACGTACAAAGGTGCGAGAAATTCCCGCTGGGGTGATCTCTGCCCGTTCAGCATTGTATTTTGTTATCGGCAACAGTTTGCTGTTTTGGCTCACCACCTGGTTTATCAACCCGCTTTGTTTTGTGCTGGCACCTGTTGCGCTACTGGTGGTGTTGGGTTATAGTTACACCAAGCGCTTTACCTCCTGGTGCCATTTTGTACTTGGCTTAGGTTTGGCATTGGCTCCGGTGGGTGCTTTTCTAGCCGTAACAGGGCATTTCAGTGTGGTGAGTGTCTTGTATGGTACGGTTGTTCTCCTATGGGTCTCTGGTTTTGACATCATTTACGCTCTCCAGGATCGAGATTTTGATGAAGGCTTGGGCCTACAGTCTATCCCGGTAGCTTTGGGTAGAGTAGGGGCCTTACGGCTCTCCAACGGCCTGCATCTGGTGTGTGGTCTGGTGCTACTTTATGCGGTATACCTACAGGGTGGTAGCTACCATGCTTTTGACTGGCTTCATTGGTTGGCTGCTGCGATCTTTTTGTTGTTATTGGGCTATCAGCATACTCTCGTGAAGCCAGACGACCTTTCTAAAATAAATATCGCCTTTTTTACGACCAACGGTCTGGCTAGTTTAGCCTTTGGCGGACTAGTGATATTGGATGTATTGGTGTGAGGGGAAATTCGCTATTCGCTTGGGGTGTCAGCGTCGCAGGTGAAACCTATGCTGAGCGTTAGTCATGGAATTCTATTGTCTTGTTCGTCGTAATTGGGCATTACGTTCCTCCTCTGGAGAGCCCTTCTTTTGCTGGTCTAGTTCATACTCAATACAATTTATCCCGTAATATTGTAACGTTCCCCTTATTACCAGTATAAATTACCGCATCATTAGCATTTTCTGGTGCCAATTAAACCCAATAGACTTGTTCTGCACGTACTTCACAACGCAAGCCTTACACTTTTAAACCTTTACCCCCTTACGCTTTAAAAACCTTATCATGTTCACACACCCCCTTATTGACACCACCAATGTCGTTCGCTTTCTTCGCCTCACGCTAAGGCAAATTAAGCCTAGTTTACCTGAAAATATTGATACTACAGACAATTTTAAACAAGACTGGGGCTTAAATTCCCTTGACTTGGTGGAATATATTGCCTGTATTGAAAATCACTTTATGATAGCCGTCTCCGATGAAGACCGGGAGCAAATGGTCAGCATCCAGGCTGTGCTGAACTATTTGTTAAGTAAAACAGAAATGGCAGCAGCATGAAAAGTTAAGCATCTCGGTGATAAACCTGGCAGGCTATAATCGCTGCTTTTACGGAAGAAGGGACGTGTATAGAGGAAAAATAAAAATATGTGATTAACTTTGGTTACCTCAGTGTTCTATAAGAAACAATGTTTTGGGGAAAGCCACACTATGAAAAAACGCATTACCTTACTTTTCTTCTACTTGAGTATTTGCACATTGTCGAATACTTACTCACAGACCTTTAAGGAGACTATTGATAGTATGCTCGGTAACCTTGAAGCCGTAACGGATCATCGAGGGCGGGTAGATATACTCAATGAAGTTGCTTATTCTTACCGAAGGCTTTCTCCGGATAGCGTATTGCTATATAGCAATCGTGCTATTGCTTTGGCCAATAAGATCGGCTACAAGAAAGGCTTGTCTTTTGCCTACAAAAATAAGGGCATTGGTTTCTATAAACTTGGAATTGCTCCGGATACGGTCATCTATTACTATCAGAAGGCAATAGATTATGCCGAGGAAGTTGATGATTATTATACCCAGGCAGCTTGTTATAATAATATAGGGCTGGTAGGGGTTGCAGAATTAACATACAATGAATCTATTCAGTATTTTCTAAAGGGGATAGGGGTATTTGATGCACATATTCCTGAAGAAAACCGTCTTAAGGCGCTGATGTTAGGGAATATAGGTACTGCTTACCACCGAGATGGAGACAACAAACGGGGCATCCGCTATTACGAGGAGTCGCTGGCTATGGCCAAACGAATTGGTGATAAATCTATCCCTTCCATTTTTGTCGACGAGCTAGCAAGGGCAAGGATGGAAGAAGGCGATATAGAAGGTGCACTTCGGGATATAACGGAATTGATGCCATTACATGATGAAATCGGCGATTTCGAGTCAAAGGCAGAGACGCTGCTAACTTTAGCAGAGGTAAAGATGGAAATGGGCCTATATCGTGAGACGATTAAGTATGGGCAGGAAGCTTATACTATTGCTGTTGAACGTGGGTTTTCACGAATCCAGTCACGTTCTTTAATTTGGATGGCCTATGGCCTCAAGGGTATTGGAAATTTAAGTGAAGCTATAGCGACAGCTAAGGAGGCTCTTGCTATTGCGGAGTTGGGATTCTCCTTGGAGCTGCAATCAAGAGCTGTGAGCATTTTAGCCAACGCTTATTCTGAATTAGGCGATTTTCAAAAAGCTTATGAATATGCCGATTACTATAACCGTTTGGTAAAGCAAAGGCAAGACCAGGAAAAGCAACGAATCACAGATGAATTAGAAGCTAAATACCAAAATGAAAAACAGCTATTGGAAATTAGCGAACTCAAAGAAGAGAAAGAGGCACAGGAAAGAAGATTGTATGGCTTAATTGCACTCGTTCTACTTGGGGGCTGCGTATTAGGAGTCATGGTTTATAACATTCGCCAGAAAAA
>NZ_JBOEFX010000060.1:0-29565 GCF_050633125.1 Lewinella sp. | reverse complement strand
CCTTACACCCTTACACCCTTACTTCAACTCAAACTCCTGCTCCGACGTCTGATCATTCATTTTGAAGATTACCTTGTACTTTCCAGGTAGCAGGTAGTACTTCCCATCGTCAGCAGGTTCCATCTCTGGTAAGCTCTCGTCTTTTTCGAGATTTTTTTCGAGATATTGGCGATAAGCCGGCCACGCATCTTTACCATAAGTAAAGTCATAAGTCGCATATTGTAAACCTTTATCTAGATTTACGGAATAAGTATGAAGTACCGGTCCGTCCTCGGCCTGAATACTTACTTGTGCCTTACCTGATTGACTAGCAAAAACGGGAAGATTAAGGCTAGGAACGTTGTCACGCGACCAACTATCCCGTCCCCAAGAACGGCTGCGACGCTGATTGTCTATTTTGAAAAGATGGACGGCCTCCGCGAGTACTTCGCTGGTAAGTGCCTGTAACTCACGTGCAGAAGCTCGGTACAGCGAACGACCATGGGTGCCAATAATAATGTCTTTATCACGAGGGTGAATAACGATGTCGTGCACTGGTGCTCCGGCTAAACCTTTAAGGAAAGCATGAAAAGTAGCGCCGTTGTCTAAGGAAAGGTAGGCGCCATGGTCAGTACCTACATAAATCATACCTTCGACTTCGGGGTCTTCTTTTACGACGTTTATGGGTTCTTGAGGAAGGTCCCGGCCTATGATCTCCCAGGTTTTACCATAGTCATCAGAACGGAATAGCATGGCATTCCAGTTGTCCCAGCGGTAGCCATTAAGCGATAGGTAGACTCGACCTTCCTGGTATTTACTAGCTTGAACGCGGCTCACCCACATGTCTGCTGGTAAACCGGCAGAGATATCTTCCCATTGGAAACCGCCATCTTTACTTACGTGAACGCGCCCGTCATCAGAGCCTGCATAAAGGAGGCCAAAACGTAAAGGCGATTCATGGATGGCACTGAGCGTTCCATAAGGGACGTCCCCTTTTTGACCGCCATGAGTAAGGTCAGGTGAGATGATGGTAAAATCCTCTCCTTGGTTGAGCGAGCGATGCACAAAATTAGACCCCATATAAACGATATCAGCGTTGTGTTCTGAAAGATGAATAGGAGTCTGCCAATTCCATCGGTAGGGGCGTTCTCCCAGGTCATGTTTAGGGGTGATGTAAGCACGGTCTTTCGTTTTGGTATTCAAGCGGAAGTAGTTGCCAAACTGAAAGCCAGTATAAACGGTAGCATTATCGCGGGTATCTACGGCTACTTGCATACCGTCGCCACCCATGATCATTTCGTAAGGGTATTGTCCACTTTGCTGCCACCTGGTAGAAGGTTCGTAGGTGTGGTCTCCCATCCAGACACCGTTGTCTTGTAGGCCACCATACACCTTATAAGGTTTAGCCATGTCAACGGCTACGTAATAAAACTGCCCTAATGGTGGATGATTACACTTGATCCAGTTTTCGCCGTCGTCGTAAGAGATATTGATTCCACCATCATTACCCAGGATAATGTGTCCGTCCCGGTCGGGGCTGATCCACAGGGCATGATGGTCTGAATGTACATTGGCGCCATTAATGCCTTGCCAGGTGGTACCACCGTCGTCACTTCGAATGACAGGCACTCCCATGATGTATATCCGATTGGCATCACGTGGAGATACCTTGATTACACCAAAATAGTAGCCATAGGAGTAGTAAACACCATCGATGTAATCATCATGGGTTTTTGACCACTTCTTGCTGTTATTTACCATGCGATATACTTCCAGTCCTACGACTTCGGTATCAAACAGCAGGCTGTTGGCGCTCTCGGTATACTCTACCAAGGTGAGGGGAGTGATTTCGCCATCGGCGATCATTTGCTGGACCTTCTTTGTGTTGTATTCTTTAGGGAAACCATTCTGTCGAAGGTATTCCTGTAGCTGTTTCTCGGGGAGTTTAGCAAAATCAGTTTTGCTCATGCTTCGTAGGGCATCTTTGGTTAGCCCCTCCTCTTCGTCGGCTTCTTTTGGGCGTCGGTTGTAGTTGTCGATAGAAGCATAGAGAATAGGCGTACGCCCTTGATAGCCCATCGCCAGCCCAATACGGCCAGCGCCTTCCCCGGAAGGGAACCCGCTTTTAGGTCCACTGATCAATGACCAGCTACCACCGCTATCGGTACTTTCATAAATGCCAGAACCCTTGCCAGCCTCGGTAAAGTCCCAAGCCCGGCGAGTGCGTTCCCAGGTGGCTGCGTAGAGATGTTCAGGATTCATTGGGTCGATGACCATTTCTATACCTCCGGCGTTATTATTTACGAAGAGCGTCTTTTCCCAGCTTTCACCACCATTGGTGGTCTTATAGATTCCTCTTTCTGCGTTTGGCGAATAAAGGTGACCTAAAACGGCTACCCATACGGTATTAGGATTGGTAGGATGGATAATAATGCGGCCAATGTGGTGACTTTCAGGCAAACCGCGATGTTGCCAGCTTTTACCTCCATCAGTACTGCGATAAACCCCCAGACCAGCATAAGAAGAGCGGCTGGAATTGACCTCGCCGGTACCTACCCAAATAGTATTACTCTTCCAATCTACTGCCACTGCTCCCAACGTCATCACGTCTTGTTGATCGAAAAGGGGATTGAAAGTGGTTCCATTGTTATTGGTATGCCAAAGCCCCCCGGATGCATAGGCGACATAAAATTGGGTGGGATCTTCCGGATGTATTGCCATATCGACGACCCTTCCACTTTGAACGCTAGGGCCGATATTGGTAAAAGGAAGGTGCTTGACAAGTGAGTTGTCGCGCATTTTTTTCCTTTGTTCCACCGCCTGAAGTCGTTGTTCGGCAGGTGTTACGAGCGAAGGGACGCCCTGGCTATAGCCACTGGTAAGTATGGATATGGCGAAAAAACAAAAAATCAGGTATCTCATGTCGTTGGTATTGATGTAACTGCGTGAAAATAGAAAAATATCACGTGAGCTTTATCAACTTGAAAAGAAAAGCGAACAGGCATTGCGAAAAAAAGGTTTCAAAAGAAAAACAATAACATGAGTACCCCATCAGTAACGGGTTTTACGCAAGAACAATTAGGTGATTTACGGGAGCGACTGGAAAATAAACAGTCTCGTATATCAATCGAGTTAAAACGACTAGAAGAGGAAGAACTCCCAAACTTATACCGCAATGAAGAATCCAACGATGGGTACGGTGACGACGCCAAGAATGACCAGATCAGGCAAAGGATCGTAGCACAAATAAAACGTCGCCGGAGTGACTTGGAGGCTGTACGAGCGGCCTTGGGCCGAATGGAGAATGGTACCTATGGTGTTGACCAGCGGACAGGTAATCCTATTCGCTTTGAACGTTTACAAGCACTTCCTACTGCCCGAACGGCCATCTAGAGCTATCGACAAAGAAAATACTAATGGTTGTGCCCTTACCGCGATCTTGTGGTAGGGGCTTTTTTAGGTTGATACCCAAAATAAAAATAGCCCCGGCTGACTAGCGAGACTAAGCTTGACTTTGTACCC
Organism: Lewinella sp.; assembly: GCF_050633125.1. NCBI lineage: Bacteria > Pseudomonadati > Bacteroidota > Saprospiria > Saprospirales > Lewinellaceae > Lewinella > Lewinella sp. Next base: position 26,064 of record NZ_JBOEFX010000060.1, on the reverse strand, counting down.
TTGTAATTTAGTGCCAGGTGTAATCAAAAAAAAGCTTCAAGGAGTAACCCTTAAAGCTTTTTGATGAATAGCATTGCTGTACTACCTCTATAGGATAGCCTCAGTTGAGTTTTTTACATTTTTTCGAGCTGTTGAGATACCACGTTTGAGTTTACTTTCTGTTCGCTCTACGGCTTCTTCTGCTTGATCTGCTACTTCGTCAACACCGTTGGTGAACTTGTTTTTCACGACAGTAGCTGCATGCTGAACAGCTTCTTTACTTTGGTCGATGTATTCGCTGGCCGTTGAGCTGAGGTTTTCTGCTTGCGTTTTTAGATAATCAGTGGCTTGATTGGTGTATTCTACAGCTGAAGTTTGCACTTCTTTACGAACTCGGCGGCCGTGGTCTGAATTTAACCAATATCCGGCTAAAGCACCTGCTAGCAATCCGAATCCTAATTTCCAATTTTGATTTTTTTGGTCTGACATATTTTAAACTAATTTTTATGGCTGTCAATAAAGACAGTAAATGTTGTTTTCTATTACTGTAACCCTAAGGAGTAAACAGATGTTCGTTGTAAGATTGGATTATTTGAATGTTAGAAGAAAATTACTCTTTACGGCGGAAATAATTTAAAATACGATAGCGGTCGTCGTCATATTTTTCTCTGAATACATCTTCCCTTTGGTAAAGGTCGTCGCGGAAAAGCTCGCTCACTGGTTGGAGGAGTTCTACGTTTGTCATGAAGATTTTTATTACAGCCATTATAGGAAGAGCAAGGATCATTCCGGCAATTCCCCACAAGGCACCACCAATCAATAAGGCAAGGATAGCCACAAAAGGATTGATGCGCACGCTTTTCCCTACGACCTTGGGAGTAATGATATTTCCTTCGATACTCTGAACGAAAATGTAGAAGATAATAACGGCTAGGGGATGCCACGTAAACCCGTAATTAGCTAATGCATACATTGCTGGTAGCAAACCACCCAAGGCTGTACCGATATAAGGAATGATGGCTAAACAAGCTCCTAAAATTCCCCAAAATAATGCTAGTTCGATGCCAATAAGATACAAACCCAAGGTGTTGAGGCTTGCTAGAATAAGGATGACGAGGAGTAGTCCATTCAAGTATTCTTTTGTGATTTTAACAACCTTGCGCATCATTAGCCCACCTTTTTTGCGGGCGTCTTCATCAAATTGATAGAGTAGGAATTGGTAGAACGAAGTTCGGTAGAGCAATAGAAAGAAGACGAAAATCAAGCACAGTAAGATAGACCCCAGCACATAAGCTGAAGAACCTAGTCCTGAGGTAAGTATTTGTGTCGGAATGTCGGCCCAACTAGAGAGGTTGTTTGTCAGCCAGTCTTCTACTTGGCTACCTCTCATCCCTAAAAGGTTTCCAATGAGCCGAAAACCTTGCTGGAGCCCTTCATTGAGTTTTCTGCTGATGTCGTCAAAATTACCAACAATTTTCCCCAATTGCATTCCAAAAAGAAGTATTAGACCAAAGATCACCGAAAGCATGGATAGAATACTGATGATAACACCCCACATGCGGTTGCCTAGCCGGTTTTCGAGCCAAGCTGAATATGGTTTGAGTAAAAATGCGAGAAAAGCAGAAAAAATGAGCGGGGCAAGGATAGGCTTGCCAATAATGATCAAATAACCAGCGAGGATAATGCTTAGCAGGAATGCCGCAAAGCGTAGAATGCTAAAGGTGAAGTGGTTCATGGATGGGTGGTTGTTTATCCTTAAACTCCTCTTTTAGGCCTATTTGTTCATTATTTCTGGTTATTAATTATGCCTGCTATTACCTCTCGGGGCAAGGTGTCGGCGATTTTTTCGCCTCCTTTGATTCCAAAATCCAGGGTTCTTATTGGGAAAGGAATCATGATATCGTTTTCGTCAAATGCCTTTTTAATGGCAATGATTGCATCACTCTGGGCTTTTAAGTAGTTTTTTTGACGATAATCGTCGACCCAAAACCGAAGGGTGAAGTTGATAGAGCTACTCCCAAATTCATTGAAGAAAAGTTCTACCTCACTGCCTTTGGTAATTGTTACGGATCGTTCTATGGTCTTAATGGCTAGATCACGAACCTTCTCCAAATCATCCCCGTAAGACACTCCGCAGCTTAGGTCAATACGTCGACGATTATTTGTACTGTAGTTTTTGAAAGGATTCTGATACGTGATCTTATTGGGAATAATGACTTCCTGGCCTTGGAGTGTTTCTATTACGGTAGAACGTAGGTTAATACTTTTAATGGTTCCGAAAAAATCGTTGCTTTCAACGAGATCTCCTAAATGAAAGGAACTTTTTGTCGACATCATAACCCCGGAAAACAAGTTGACAATAGGGTCTTGCAATGCCAGGCCGATAGCTAAACCAGCGACCCCTGCACCTGCTAGCAAAGATTGTAATGCGGTATCCAATTGCAATATGCTTAGCACAATCATGATGACCATTAAGACAAAAACAGCAGTGAAAACACTTGATATTAAGCTGTTGACAGAGCGATTATCGGAGAAACGGGTAATAATTTTCTGAGCATACTTATTGACGTAGCGTGCAAGGAATATACCAATCGCCAATACGATAGCTGCCAAAATGAGATTTGGAACAGCAACAACGATGTTGTTGACCCATCCCTCTAACTTTTCTGTCAGGTTATTAAAAGAGTTATTGAATTGTTGCATCCAGTTCTGCATAGTTGTTTTTTACGGTTCTAATTATATTCATGTAACTGGAATATAGGGGGGAGTGTTCGCAGATTAAATTTATGTTTTAACGAACATGTTTTTAATAATTGTGGTTGCAAAAGAAAACAATTATATAAATGAATTATTTAGGATTAAGTCAGGAACAAGTTGCTAGTACAGGTAAATCACTGAATCAGCTGCTGGCTAATTATCAATTATATTATCAGAATTTGCGCAACTTTCATTGGAATGTATCTGGTGAGAATTTTTTCGACTTGCATGAAAAATTTGAAGACCTTTATGAAGATGCGAGGTTGAAAATTGATGAAATAGCCGAACGGTTACTGACCTTGCGGTTGCGCCCATTATCTACGACTTCCGCTTATCTGGAATCAGCAAAAATTGAGGAAGCAGGCAAAGTGCTAGATAGCCACAAAATGGTGAAAATCATTCTTGAAAATCATAAAATACTTATCGCTGACATGCGTACGATTATCAGTCGTGCTGGTGAAGTTGATGATGAAGGTACTATTGAGATGATTGGCGGTTTCCTTAGCGAAATAGAGAAAAAGAGCTGGATGTTGGATGCTTGGCATTCCTCCCGCAGTAAGAAAAATTTTCCGGTTGAAGTATAACTCGCACTTGTATTTATACTGGCGAGCGATGTTAATCTAGGTCTTTAGATTACATGAAAATAATCAAGTGGTCTTGCCCTGAATATTGGGCTGGCCACTTTTTTTACCCTGAAAAATATACAAATGGAAATTTTAAATAAAAATGATCTCATTAAGTTGGCAGGTGTTACCTTTATTGACCAGCTTGTTGCTGGTCTGGTTTTGACATTTATCTGGTTACAAATCCTCAAGGATCGTCGTAGTACCAAAGGTTAAGAGCGTGTTTTACGACTTTCCTTTGGGAACGCTCTTGTTAGGATTTTGATACCACCGCTAGCCCTTCCGTGATCCGCTCATTTGATAGTTGCCAGTCTTTTTTGTCGGTTAAGATGTTACTTCAAGATTATTATTTTTTTATTCACACTTTTGAGTGATTGTTGATCTGTGATCTCAAGCCAATAGACACCACTGTCAAAATCAGAAAGATCTATCTGGAATTGTAAGTTTCCAGATCGTATCAGTTTGCCGTATGCGTCAAAAATCTTGTAGGTCAAATCTTCTAAACGTTCAACCTCAATTTTAATCAATCCACTTGTTGGATTTGGGTAAATGGCGATTTCTATTTTAGAAATATCAGCCAGGTTGGTAATCAAATCTCCATCTACGCAATCTTCGTCAATTCCATTGTTGGGTATTTCAATTCCATCAGGGTTGATATCATTGTTTTCGTCATCACAGTCCAAATTGTTATCTACAAAACCAGGCGGAATATCACAGGAGAAAAGCTCCGTATTGGGGTTTCCAAAACCATCCAAGTCGGCATCTGCATAATAGGGCAACATCGCCGGATTCTCTAAGATAGACATGCTGGCGGCAATTCCAAGGCTGGTATTATAATAAGAGCCGCTTCCCGTGGTTTCAAGTCGAATAGCTTTGACCATATAAGTGTAGTCTGTAAAAGGTTGAAGGCATGGGTCTACAAAGGTTGTTTGTTGTAAGAATTCTGATAGAATTTCCCAGTCACCGTCATTTGCTTTTCGATAAACAAAGTATCCATTCTCTGCTTCAATACTTGCTTCCCAGCTGAGGTTCATATCACCATCGGTAAAGGTCAATAACAAATTAGTTGCCGGTTTCATTGGATGTAACCTAAGGGTGGGGTCTCCCATTAATCCAGCATGGGTTGAGTGAGCACCAAATCCCTGATTGTAATTAAAGCTCATCGCATTCTGCGATTCCATCGCACAAAATCCAATATGCTTTCCTAGTGCCATTCGGTATAGATGCCAGACAGGCCTTCCTGCCCAGGCATTGGTGAGTACATCGCCGCTGGCAAGTGCTGATCTCAAAAAGTTGTTTTGGCTATCCCAGTCTCCAAAATAACTTCCAAAATTCATTGTAAATACGGTTTGGATATCTTTTGATGCCCATAGGTTTGCCGTGTTTCCTATACCTCCGGCACTGGAATAGGAACCTGGGCCACAAGCATAAGAACAAAGGTATGCTGCGGTATCAAGCACTACGTCGTAATTGCCAGAAGAGACATTTTCTGCGCCAAACATAGGAACAAAACTGCGCCAGCCACTTTGACCAAACCCTTCTTCAAAAGAAGCAAAATTGTTCTCAATAATTGCCCTTCGAGGGATGTTTTTATTTCCTATTCTGAATTCGTGATTTTTATTGAGATAATTCCTGGTTAGTTCTATTTCATCGTCTGCAAAAGCAGGAAGGTTGTAAAAATCTACTCTTCCCACTTCAATTTCAACGAGCCCCGGAATTGCAGTTTGATCAAATTTTCCATCTCCTGGGATGTTTTTATTTTGATCTCTGGAAGGTGTTGTGTTATTCACAAAACTATCCGTCCAGTTACCGTCCATTTCAGCGTAGTAAGTATCTGCCGACCAAGCCCCTTGGTGATTGGTATGGCCATCGTAAGCAGAGTTTCCTGAGTAAGGAACTGCAACTCTACCTAAAATAAGGAGCGCTTGAGAGTTGGTATAGTCATCATTGTACCAAGCCTGAATCAATGCTCTTACGTCTACGACCCCTAGCGACCTTGATACGTTTATGGTGTCGACTCCCCACCCGTCCATAGTTAAATCCAATATTAATTGGTCGATCTCGATTTGTAAAGGAACAGTTAGCGTGTCATCAATGGCAATCAAGCATCTACCCCGATCATGTGTTGCTGGTATTTCTATGCCGGAATAAATCAAACCCATTCCGGGAGCCCCACCAGGCGTTGTTTTATCTAATTGAAAGCCATAGAGCTGGCCAGTAGTAAGCGTTCCAATAGCATATTCATTGATTGTCCCATCAACATTTTCGATTGGATCAGTTGTAATGGTTGGGCCATACTCAAATTCGCTAATCTCATATTGAGAAGCCAAAGGATCAGGGATCCATTTCAGGACACTTTGATTACTGGCCGGATCGAATTCGAGCCATACCGGCACTGATTTTGTTAAATCCGACTGTACTTGCGAGAAAGCGGACGAAGAAATCATTAATAAAAAACAAAAGGCGTAGATGTTTTTCATGTTCAAATATTATATTTGCTTGTCTAGTAAATATAAGTAAGCGCTTGTTGGAGAGTTTCATTTGGTGAAAAATGAACTGGTGGCTATCCCCCCTTGTATCTGGTGCTGTGTTGATTAGTGCACGAATATTTTGCTTGAATATTGATCGTTGATTCTAACCACATAAATATTCTGCCCTAAATGATCACAATTGATATCGACCCTTTTCATGGCGTCATAGGATTTCGATAAAACCAACTGACCATTAACGGAATAAATAGTGACGTTTTCAATTTTGTTTGACCCGGTTCCTGACACTGTTAAGGTGTTGTTCTTGGTGTTTAGAATAAATCTTTCTGCATCTTCAGTTAAAGTCGAAACTGAAGTTGAAAATGAGGAGCGTTGGATGATTGAGAAAATTCCCTGCGCTGGAATTTCTACCGACAGTGGCTCAACTCCTGAAATGGTGTCAAGCGGACTTTTTTCCCAGTATACGCTGGGTTCTTGTTTACCATCGCCCAAGGAATAAATGGTCTGATAGGTGCCCGGAGGCAACCCCTCAATTTGTACTGTTCCTGAAGTTGATGCATCAATGTTGAGCAAAATATTCCCATCAGGATTGATAAAAACAAGGGGGTCAAAACTTGCAGAATCCGAGCTTGCAGAATAGCGAATAGCGCCGGGCTCAATCAGTTTAAAATAGTGCCTGAAGTACTTTGTTGGGCGCTGTAAGTCTAAGGAATAGTTGTTATTTCCATTGTCTACGATTTGCAATAGGCCGGTGTTCCAGTTGTTTCCCACAGAGCCAAATGAGCCTTTGAACTCATAAGAAGAAACGTTGGCAAGCTTTAAACAATCGTGTAGATAACTAAAGGTGTTTCCATTTGCCCACCATTCCAGCATAGAAGTTTTCACCCCACTTGCAGCCGCATTTTCTGCAATCTGAATCAGGTTGGCGTCGGTTCTGCCAGCATAAGCATGAAAGGAGTACTCATTCCAATAATTTGAAACACCAGGGACGGCTGTGAAATCGGGGTAATAATTAAGCGCACCGTTTAAATTGGTATTAGAGCAGGCAATAAAGTGAGGGTTGTACCCAATACTATTCAGCCGATTGCCAGTTGCAGCCAAGCACTCACCTACCAGGGTGCCATTACCAAAGCTTGCAACATTAGGTTCAAGAATTACTTCAACAGCATTGGGGACAATACCATAAGTGCTATCCATGTGTAGAAATATGGCCTCTATAAATTCAGCATATTCTTCTGGCTCTTGATGTATAACCTGACCTCCATTTCCATCATTCAATTGACCCGTAAAGGCAACATAGCAGAGGTTAATATATAAGTCGGAATTATTTTGAATCAACCTTTCACGTATAGGAATTAGGATGTTCTCAATCTTCTCATCCAATTCAGTGAAATTGAAGCCTGACCAATCAATGCTATCTGGATTATCATTGTCATTGACCGTGGCGTAGCGCAAATTCCGCCATGTGTCATAATCAATGATGCTATCCATATACATTTGGTAGTTATCAGCATTGTATTCGCTACCAGAACGGACCTCTAATCGCAACCTATTTATGCCCAGTGAATCAACGGCTAAATCGACCAAGTCATCAATGATGTAGTTTTCAAGTCCGGCAGGCAAAAAAGTGCCGTTTTCCCAACGGTCAATCGTTTGGTAGGATTGGTTGAGGTCAATAGTAACAACCTGAGCAATAAGGTTATGAGCGGTTAAGAATAGAATTCCTAAGCACAGTTTATTGAACTGATTCATTGTTTATATTTACTACTGGATTAGGCTTAGAGAGCGCCAATTTCAGTCGTTTGATAAATTTAATCCACCTTTTGGAAGCAGCTAGTCATTTTTAGTGAAATAGCCTTCGTTGGATACGGCAGCATCACTTACAGATATACTTGCTGTTTTAAACCAAACTTCAGCATAGTTTCCATCTTCATATTGTTTTTGAACATCACCGCCATGCGTTTCAGCACCAGAACACCAATTTCTGTTTACTTCGGGAGATTTTCCATTTGTTTGGTTATAACAACCTAATTTAAAGAAAAGCCCCTCGCCGGTATAAGCATTTTCGCGTTCTACTCCATCTTGACCAATAGGTACAAATAAGCCTTGTGTTTGTGCAGGAATATCAGCAGTTGTTGTGTACTCTGATACGACTAGGTTTTTTGTGAAGGTTTTGGTTTCATGCCCTTCACTCGTAAATGTTAAGCTCATAATACCATCCTTAACCTCGATTTCATAACTCAATTCTTCCCCTAATGCAATCCCATCTTTAGGTTCTTCCGGGTAGGTGTTTTCTTCCGTACCAACGACAGAGAAGTCATAGCCCCAAACAGCTGTGGAGTAATCCCACCTGCCAGAATTATCATCACCAGCTGTATTGATTTCATAATGCCAAAAAATCGAACCTTTGGTATGACCAGGGAATTTCTTGTAAAAGATTTTAAGCGGTTCATTTTCATGCCCATCGGCACTATGAATCTGACCAATGACTACAGCATAGGAAGCGGCAACCCGAGCATCGCCCGTAGCGGACACATTCATTACTTTGAGCGTGGCTGTCAACTTATCATTGGCAGTTGCAGGGTACCATTTTTTTGCTTGCGCCAGTTCTGTTCTTGTGTTATTTGAAGTCCCATGAGTGTCTCCTGCATTGGGGGCTTTATAAACTACCCAATCACTTTCACCATCATTTGCGGTATAAAAGAAATCTTTATGCTCAAAGTTATTGGCAAAGCCAGCATTTGAGCCGTCACCTAAAATTAATTTCCAATGATCAAAAAATGGAATGACGTCACTCGCGTAAACGGTTTTTTGAACTTCTTCTTCACTAGTTTCATTAGCAGTATTGGAACAGCTGTTTAGTATTAAAAAAATACCAAAGATCAAGAGTGTTGATAAAGGGCTGGTAAATATTTTATTCATTATTCATTTTTTAATTGAATGCCAGCTAGTGTAGCTGGCCGTGGCGACCAAATGAGACTACGACCTTGTGTGTACAAGAAAGGGATATCTGCTTCTTTCCTGAAAGGTAAATAATTAATCTAGAGTGTACAAGCGAGGCGGCGGCTTGATGGTTCGATGGTTTATCTGATTCAACTTCCTGATTTTCGTATTACCTTTGGTGTAAGCCATAAGATGAGTCTGATGAAACGAACAAAGTCCGTCAAAATGGGTTTCACAATGGTTAAATAATCACCCCGATATTGTTGAATAAAGGAATTAAACGGATTTTTAAGGTAGCAGTAGGACTCTTGCTGAGTTTGGTGTTTTTGCTGTTGCTCCTGGTGGCGGCTTTGTATACGGAACCTGTGCAAAATTGGGTGACGGAACAGGCTGATTCATACCTGGAGCAAACCTTGAAAACAGAAGTAGGTATTGGGGGCTTTGGCTTGGGTATTCCCAAGTACTTGCAGTTGCAGGATGTTTATATCAACACTCCAAATGGAGACAGTCTTGCCCGCTTGGGATATCTGAAGATAGACTTGGATATGTGGGCCTTGTTGCGGCAAGAGATAAGCATAGGCGAAGTGGTGTTGGAAGATGTGTACGCCAGAATAATCACCACCGATAGTAGTAGTAATGTTCAATTTCTCATTGATGCTTTCTCGTCTGCCGATACCACGGCCATAACGCCTGTAGCCGACTCTGTTGCTCCTTCGGCTTGGACGTTTAATCTAGAACAAACAACACTGGGCCTTAAGGATATTGACCTCTACTACCAGGATGACCCTGGTGGCTTGTTGGTTGATTTACAATTGGGAAAGGGTGTGGTCGTTGCTGATGATATGATTGATATCGAAAAGCAGTCTTTCCTGTTTGAACGACTTTTTTTCCAAAAAGCGGATATTAAAGTGGCATTAGGTTCAACTGATGCTTCTGCTGTTGATACGACTGCAACAACGGGAGCTATCATTGCAGCTTGCCAGGATTTACTGCTGAAAGAGGTGAGTTTTAGCTTGGCGATGGATAGTCTGGAGATGCAGTCGGCTTTTACTGTTTTGCAGGTGGAAAAACTTCGAACCACTCTGGCGGAAACAACGGTTGCCTCTTTTGTAAACTTGAACTTGGAAGGGGCGAATATAATATACGATACTCCCATTGCGCCTACCAAAGATGGTTTTGACCCTAACCATATTGCCATTAATGACATCAATGGCGAGCTATCGGATTTCGATTTTTCAGGGACTCAATTAGCAACTACAATTATTGAGTTTCAGGCCAAAGACCAAGGTGGTTTACAGCTCAACCAACTGAGCGGAGATTTAGCTTATGATTCTACCGCTTTGGTCGTAGATGCTTTGGTGTTGAATACGGAGAAGAGTAGTCTTGATGCAAAAAAAATCCGTTACGGTTTTCCGGCAGACAGCCTGAGCAGTGATTTGGATCTTGTTTTGGAAGCACAGGGTGGCTTAGCGATCAGTGAATTGTTGTTGTTACTTCCTGCTAGCCTCACTTCTCCTTGGTTGCGTGACTATCCGGGGAGTAGGGTTGATTTTTTGACTAATTTATCCAGCGAGGGGGAGCAGCTCGATATTAGCCAGTTGCAGGTTAAGGCACCGGGTGTAGATGTGCAAGCGAGAGGGGAGATTTACCGTCCGCTGAATCCTGACGAAATAGGAGCGAGGTTGGTACTGGACCGTTTTCAGGTGCAACCGAAAAAAGTAAAAGAGTTATTGCCATCTGATTTGTTGCCCAACTATATTGAATGGCCTCGGCTGATAAGTGCACAAGGGCGCTTGAGTTACCTGAACCAAAATCTATCATTGAATTTACAGGCCCGGGAAGAACGTTCAACGAGCCAGTTTTGGACGCAGTTTTTACTAAAAGGAGAAATTCTGAAGGCCGCTGATTATAAAAAGGCAACGTTTGATGTAGCAATGGATACCTTGTTTGTGACCCAACAAAGTATCTTGGCTTATCTGCCTCCCAAGGCATTACCGGAAGGTTATCAAGTTCCAGATTACCTGGAAGCGACCGGCTCCCTCAGTGGGCCCATTGATGATTTGAACGTTGACTTTCAGCTTTTCCTTCCCGGAAGAACATCCTACCTGAAAATGGGAGGGCGTTTGCAAGAAATACTGGAGCCGGAGTCACTTGCACTGGATGTAAAGGTAGATGAGCTAAAGGTAGCAATGGCTGATGTTTTGCCCTTGTTGCCCGATAGTTTGCTGCCAGCTTATTTGAATACGCCTGACCTTCGGGTAGAAAATGCTACAATAAAAGGCAAGCTGGATGACCTCGCATTTAATTTACCCATCCAGACTAGTAATGGTAATGGCCGTGTCACTGGGGTTTATCACCCAGAAGATTTTTCGCTTGACCTCGATTTGTTTGATGCTGAATTGGCTGGTTTTTTTAAAGGGGAGATGTATGATACTATTGCTAGCCTAGCATTGCAGCCCTTGCGAATGGAAATACAAGTAACAGGAAGCCTAGAGCCCACTTTGACGGCCAGTATTCATACCCGTCTGACGGAAGAAGAGCGTGGCCAGTTGCTGGATCTTAATGCAGCAATTGAGGAGAACGATTACCGCGCGCAGCTCGTTTTCTCTCACCCTTATTTACGAGGAATCGGGCAAGGAAGCTACCAAGTACAGGATAGTATTGCTACGGTGAGTGCAAATCTTGATCTTGAAAAAATCGATCTCAATTTCTGGCAGCTTAGTGATCGACCGCTGCTGGGGTCGGGTAAACTGGAAGTCAATAGTACCGGCTTGGAGGCCGATCACTTGGATGGAAGAATCTATTTGGATAACATCCTCCTGCGTGGTGAGGGGGCGGCTGCTTATATTGACAGTATGCTTGTTTTGGCAAAGCTGGATAAGGGAAACAACTTGGTAAGCATCAACAGTGATGTGTTGGAGGGTAGGCTGAGTGGCTTTTTTGATCCCATAGAAGTGGTGCCGGAACTTATTCGGTTTTTGCAATCCTATCTGGACGAAGACCCTTTCGAGGGGGACCCCGTTGTTAATGGTCGCAATTTTGACCTGGAAATAGATTTGACCAATCCGCGGCCTTTCGTTTCGGGTATAATACCAGGGCTGACCGAGCTTTCGCCTTTTAGTTTTAGTCTGAATTATCGAGATAAGACACCGGCCTTGTTGTTTGATTTGCAATTAGAGCAGCTGACTTACAGTGGTATTGAGCTGGAAGGAATGAAGTTGAACGCAGAAGGCGATGAGCAACAATTTGCGCTCAACGGTGATTGGCGAAATATTACCATCGGTGAGGATATAGCCATTGGACAAACAAGTGTGGAGAGCAAGCGAATCAAGGGAGGAGTAAATACGACCTTGAAGGTGTTTGCAAAGAAAGAACTAAGGCACCAGCTTTCTTTTAATTGGCAGCAGACGATAAGAGGCCAGGAGATATCTTTGGCACCTCGTCAGGTGATCAATTTTTTAGAATGGCGTTTGCCGGAAGAGAATGCTATCATTGTTAAAGACAGCACTGTTCGTGTAGAAGACTGGGAGCTTAGTCGCAATGATCGTGCAATTCGTATTGAGGATACGGAACAAAATGGATTATCTATTGGCTTTGATGATGTGAATTTGGCACGCTTTAGTAGTTTGATCAACTCAGAGGAAGTACTCTTGGGAGGAATCATGAACGGCCACCTTTACCTGGATGAAATTTTCACAGCACTGGGGATTCGTGCCGATCTGGAAATTGCACAATTGGCTTATTATGAACAAGCGATGGGGGATTTTGCTGTGGCGGTTAGTTCAGAAGATAATACCAATTTCGAGATGTCTGCCAGCTTGAATGGTGCCGGAAATGAGGTGTTGATAAATGGTGCTTACAGAGATGGTGGAGTGTTGGATTTGCAGTTGGCTATGCAACAACTACAGCTTGCCAGTATTGAGCCTTTCTCGTTGGGCTATCTGACAAATACGGAAGGGTATTTACAAGGAGATCTGAGTATTGGAGGCACCGTTAATAAACCTGAAATAGATGGGCAGGTAAACTTCCGGGATGCAGTTTTATCGATCAGCTTGCTTGGGAGTAGTTACCGACTTAACGACCAAAGTATCCGCTTTAACGGAAATACGATACTCTTTGATCAGTTTACCCTTTTGGATGTCAATAACAACAATGCTACGCTCGATGGAAGGGTTGTTGTTAATACACTGGAGAATATTCAACTTGATCTACAGGCGAGGACAAAGGACTTTTTGGCCGTTAATTCTACAGAAAAAGACAATGATCTTTTCTATGGTTATTTGCGTGTGGATGCTGATGTAACCATCGGTGGAACGGCAACAGAGCCCCGGTTGATTGTTGCGGCATCGCCTAGCAGTGAATCGAACCTGACCTATGCTTATTCTTCTACGGATCAGGCTCGTATTGAAACGACGCAGGGCGTTATTACTTTTGCCGAAACCTATGAATGGGAAGAGATTATTGCCAATGAAAAGCGGGATACTTTAACCTCCGAAGTCAGCGGAGCCTACCTGGAAACCAATCTCAAGATTAACGAAAAGTTACGCATCCGAGTCATTGTTGACCCTATCACCCAACAGGAGTTTTCTGGCCGAGGGAACGGGAATATTACGTTTATCCAGTATCCCACCGGACAGCAGCAGATGACGGGGCAGATTAAAATGGCCGGTGGTGCTTATGACATGGTGCTGGAAGGGCTACAATCCTATACTTTTGACTTGAAAGCAGGCAGTGGGATTTCCTTTACAGGCAGCCCTACCAATCCTCAGTTTGACCTCACTATAACGAATACCATTAAGGCCAGTCCATTGACTTTGGTAGAATCTATGTCTGGTGTTTCCACAGAAGCAGGGCTAAGGCAGCGAGAAACTTTTCTTGTTTCACTAGACCTCGAGGGAGACTTGGAGGCGATGGACATCAAAGCCGATATCTTGTATCCGGAAGATGGCTATGGCAACCAAAATTTTGATGCCGTAAACTTAGCACTTGATGAGCTACGCCGTGACCAGAGTAAGGTCTACTACGCGGCTATTATGCTGATTACCTTCAAGAGTTTTGTGATTCCGAAGATAGACTTTGGAAGCGACCCACAAGACAATATCGTTAATGGAGTAGCCGGTGCGGTGGGGGATGCATTGAGCCAGTTGGTGAACAGTCAGCTGGGCTTTGTAGATTTCGACCTGGGCGTGGAAAACAACCAGACAAGTACTGGTGAGCAAAATTATAACCTCCGGCTTAGTTTGCAAAAAAGCTTCTTTAATGACCGTTTGATTGTCAGCGTCGATGGGGTCACAAATACGGCGGCAGAGGCAGACACGCAGGAGGGCGATGCACAGACCTATATTGATAACGTGTCGGTCGCCTATCTTTTGGATCCAGATGGAAACCTACGGATTAAGCTCTTCAATGATCGTGATCGTAATGAATTTGTGGGAGGCAATACGATCCGCTTTGGTGGCCGGCTGGTATTCAGCAAAGATTTTGACCGCTTCTTTTGGCAAAAAAAATAACGCTTGAAAAATTTATGCGAATAACGCTACGATACATTTTATCTCTTTTCTTGCTCCTGGCTTTACTCAGTAACTGTCAGGTGAAGCGTTATTTACCAGCCAATGAATATCTCCTCAAAGGGGCGAGCCTTGATTTGATTGCAGCCGATAGTGTAAACACGGCTAAATTGCGGGAACAAGCTATGGAGAGCATCTCACAGCGGACCAGCCCCCGTTGGCGCGTATGGTGGTATTATCGGAAACATGCACCCCTGCGGTGGTTGGGTAAAGGGATCGGAAGAGAGCCCGCTTTTTATCAAGATCGCCAAAGCCAGCAGATGCTGGAAATCTTGCAAAATCGTGCAACAAACCAGGGACACTTTTATAGTTTAGCATCCTATACCACGGATACCATTGAGCAACAAAAAGCGATTCATGTAAAATATCAATTGAAGGTAGGAGAGGCTTATCGTATTGATACCATCAGGTACGCGATTCGCGATCGTTCTGTGGCCAAAATTGTCGATAGCTTGAGCAGTAAAAGCCTTTTGGTAGAAGGAGGACGCTACACGCTGGGGCAACTAAAATTAGAACAACAGCGGCTCGAAGATGGATTAAGAGAGCAGGGGTATTACTATTTTTCTGCTCAGGATTTAGATTTTCTGGGGGATACGATTGGTAATGAGCATGGCGTAAAGTTGCTATTGAAATTAAAAGATGGCTTGGCTCCTCGGCATTTGGCTCCACAGCGTTTGTATCGAATAAGAATTTTCAGTAATTACAATCGTCGTGATCAAGCGCTGGGCTTGAGTGACACAACATGGTATGAAGGCTTACAAATTATTTGTAAAGATTGTCCACTACGCCCCGAAATAATGGCTGAAGCGGTAGCGCAGCGACCGGGGATGCTGTATAACCCTGAGGCGCACGAACAGACGATTGAACGCTTGGCGAATCTCAGTACTTTTCAGTATATCAGCCTGAATTACGAACCCGTCAACGGACAAGATAGCCTATTGGATTTGGTAATCAACCTATCGCCCCAGTTGCCTCGGTCTATTTCGGGAGAGATCGGTGCGGCCTATAATAGCGGCCGGTATTTTGGTCCGGAGTTTGGCTTCAATTACACAAATAGAAACCTTCAGCAAGGAGCAGAGTTATTTACCTTGGAAGGAGATGTGACATATAACTTTTTTCTGGGGCCGGTTAATGAAAGCAGGATACCGCGCTCCGGTATTTTTAGCCTAAAAGCAGGCGTAGAAGTCCCCCGATTTTGGCTGCCAGAACGGGAACGAATTTTGCCCACTTTTTTACAAAGCAGTACGAGTATCCAGCTGGGCTTTAAGATGGAAAGTATCCGGCTACAGTTGAATCGTTTTGCGACAGAAATTGAAGACAATAATTTTCAACAGTTGGGGATGCTGCTGGCCGATGATGCGAATGCTACTTCCGGCGTGCGGCTCTGGCAGATGAGTGGAGAATACGCCTACAGTTGGCGACGGAAACCTATTATTTCAAGCGTTTTCACTGTTTTGCGACTTCGCTATCAAAACCCTGAGGTTGCTACCGAGGAGCTGTTGAGTTTGAGTCGTTCACTAGGTTTTACCCAAGGTTTGAGCGGCTTGGGGCGCTTGGATCGGATGTTTCTTTGGGGCCCAGCCTACCGTTGGACCTACGATTCTCGCCTACGCAGGAAGACCACCAAGCCCAGCCCTCATGACTTCTTCGCCAGCTTAGAGCTAGGGCTGGTTTTCAACAGAATATTACCAGTAGGAAGCAATGAGCGGTCATTGGCCGCAGAGAATAGCAATTACTTGCAACCAGAGGCAGATGTACGCTATTACTTTGAAGTTAACAGGTTTGTTACACTGGCCGCTCGCGCCCACATGGGCGTTGCAGCACCTTTGGGTGGCCGGGCGATAGTACCTTATTTTGACCTGTATACCGTGGGAGGACCCAATAGCCTCAGAGGGTTCATTCCTCGTGGTTTAGGCCCTGGTGTCACGGTGCCTTTAGATAATAATTTACTGGGGCAAAATGGCTACGGGAATGTCTTGTTTGAGAGCAGTCTGGAGGCCCGCTACCAACTGGGGCCAATGTTTCAAATCGTAGCTTTTGCTGATGCCGGCAATGTATGGTTGCACAAAACAGAAGAGGAGCCTACTACAGCAGATTTTAGTGTGGCTCGGTTTGCGCAGGAGCTGGCGGTCGATGCAGGAGCAGGTATACGGGTAGATCTGTCTTTTTTATTGATCAGGATTGATGTAGCAAAGCCTATTTCGATTCCTTATGAAGCCAATACAGGAACCTCACCTAATCGAAAGCCACGATTTGTGCTGGCGTTTGGGCAGGCGTTTTGAGTGTAGTTTGCTACTTTTTGCTCCTGGCGGGCAATGGGGGCTTTATCGTATAATTGCGTAATCGCACTGGTACGATCAACCCTCATTCTATAGTGTAAAGTGCTAAGCATTGCGCAGAAAATAAACTGCGATTTTCTATAAGGTTTTCAAATAGTTAACCCGCTTGAAGTGAACCGCTTGGTTAACTATTGTGAAAACCAACCACGAAGTAGCGGCGTAGCCAAATCGCTTTTTATTTTCGTGCTGTTCCTAAGCTACTTTCTGATTCTGATGAGATATTTTCACCTTTATTTTATCAATAAAAGAAACGAGCTCCATATCGGCATCGGTTGAGTAGCTCATAATAATCGTTCCCTTTTCGTCTGTATTGGTTTCAATAGCGAAAATGACGGAACTATCGGCAGGGTTAGTCATGCCTTCAAAGCGGTGATATTCGACAATTAGTAAATCTTTTGCCTGGTAAGCATGATTGTTTTGTATACTTAGCAAACGATTGTCATCGAATTTGAATTCACTATCAAAACCTCTTTTGCTGAGTTCCTGTGTAGCTTCAACCAGATTATCGTAGTAATTGAGATTCATATCTATTGGTTTTTATAGTTTAAACCAATTTTAATGTTTTGATGTTCGGTTTTCGTTTTCGGGTATGCGCCGCTCTTTTTTTGTTGGCTAAACAGGAGCGGTGAATAGACGAATGGGTAGATTGTAGATTATCGTATTACTATAAAAAAAGGTACTTTTACTTGTGATCCCATCGTTTGAAAGTAAACTTACCCCGACAAAATGATGCCATTTGATTTTGGAGACACCATTAATACTACCACAGGCGGAGTTTGTTAAGGATTTTCCCCATCCCATTCTTCTAGTTGCAAATAGCGGCCTGGTTCATTGTGTCAATGAAGAGGCTGCACATCTATTGCAGTTTACCGAGCAGGAATTACTTGGTCGGTCTTGGGCAGGCATCGATGCTCATCTGACGCTTATTGCCTGGAAGGCAGCGTGGAAACAACTACAACAAGAAGGTTTTCTACGTTATACTACAGACCTGGCAATGAGTGGTGCACTTCTTAGGCCAGTAGAGGTGACGATAGTGTCCATTGACAAGAAATTGGCTTTTGCATTCATTGATGATAAGATAGCACACAGTGGAAAAGAAGCACAACTTTCCTCCCTCAGTTTACATACAAATACGGGTTATTGGCGCTACGACGCTTTGCGCAAGCAGTGGCACTTGTCTTCCCTGTTGATGTCCTTTTTTAAGTGGGAAGCCACAGAAGAAGAGACAATCGTAGCCAATGAAGTTTTTGAAGAAAAGATGGCAGCTTGTCTGTTGCCCAAAAGTTGGGTTAAACTTAAAGATAAATTTGAGCAGGCTTTACGAGAGGGCGCTCCTTTTGAAGAAGAGGTCTTGTTGCAAGAAGACTTTGAATATCCCAGGTTATCAGTAAGCGGTGTTAGCTTAACCAATGCACTACATACGGTGCAAGTAGTCGGTACCTTATCTCTGCCTTTTTCTAAGCGGCAAGAAATGGATGGTAGTAAACTGGCACAGTTTAGCCTGGATCATGCTCGGGATATGATTTATTGGCTCCGTGAGGATGGCCAAGTTGTTTATGCTAATCAATCCTTTTTGAATCGGATGGGATATACCCAATCAGATTTATCTAAATTGAAGGTAGGTGATTTTGTTGTGGGTAATACAAAGGAAGCTTATCAAGCGTTTTGGGATAGCCAGCGAAGTGAAAAGTTTGCTAGTGGTGAATTTAAAATAACCTCAAGAAAAGGCAACGAGATCATTGCGAGCTTTAGTACCAACTTTGTCCAGCACGATAAGCAGGAATTGCTATGTGTTTATTTACGTGATATAACCCTTAATAAAGAGCGGAATAAGCTTTTGGAGCTGACCCAGTTTAGCACTGATAATGCGCCGGATTTAATTTTTTGGACACGTCCTGACGGTTCTTTTCGCTATGTGAATAACATCGCTGCTCAAATGTTGGGGTACCAGTCTGAAGACTTCCAGAGCATGGAGGTGAAGTCCATTGCCCCTTATTTTGATGAGGAGGCCCGGTTGATGTTTTGGGAACGGTTGAGAAAGGAAAAAAGCTTCCAGGCTGACTTTACGCTTACGGGAAAAAACGGAGAACTGATTGATACTTCGGTGATTGTAAATTACCTGTCTTTTGGAG
The DNA here is from genome assembly GCF_050633125.1 of Lewinella sp. Taxonomy (NCBI): domain Bacteria; kingdom Pseudomonadati; phylum Bacteroidota; class Saprospiria; order Saprospirales; family Lewinellaceae; genus Lewinella; species Lewinella sp. The sequence goes on along the minus strand of NZ_JBOEFX010000060.1, from coordinate 7,235 downwards.
GAGAGGAAATTGCCTGTAGTTTTTGCCGTGACATCACAATGGCCAAAGCACGCCGCCGGCGTCGCGACCTGTTGGAATTTACGCTGGACAGTACCCGTGATATGATCTTATGGTCGCGCCCGAATGGGATTGTCCAATATTCGAATGAGCGGTTTCTTAAAAAGACAGGTTATTCAGAAGAAGAGGTGAACGGCAAAAGCATCAAGCATTTATTTACCAAGGAATCATTCCAGCAGGGGGATATTTGGGAAGAATTGCGAGAACATGGTGAAATTCGAAAAGAAGTTGTTCTGTTAAACAAAGAAGGCCAGAAGATGGTACTTGAGGCCAATTTCAATTATATCAACTATAACGGGGAAGAGTATAAGTGCATCTACTTTCGGGATTTAAATAAAAAGAAAAAGCGTGATTTAGCTCTGAAGCTTTCTTATGCGGCATTGGAAGCTGGCGAAGAAGTGGTTGTTTGGTTAAAGGAATCGGGTGAAGTACAGTACCTCAATCAAGCGATGGTCAATTATATTGGTGGCCAAAAAGAGGATTGGGAAGGCCAACAATTGCACCGGGTTTTTCCCCAGTTGAAGCTAAATGAAGTAGCACCGGGAACTTCTATTGAATACAGTATGCCATCACAACAAGGGCATACGGTGTATTTAGAGCTTACTTTTAGCGAAATCTACCAGGAAGGAAATCGTTTTCTGGTAATTATCGGAAGAAACTTTACCGAACGTTATTTGCGGCGAAAAGAAATTGAAAAAGCCCAAAGCCGTATTGAAGAGTTAAGTGCTCGTTTGCAGGAAGAAAATGTGATGCTGCGGGAAGAGGTAAATGCCGACTACAAAGTGGATAACATTGTGACGGTTAGCTCCAAATACCAAAAGGTGCTACGGCAGGTTAGCCAGGTCGCTGATGCTGATACTACAGTACTGATTTTAGGAGAAACTGGTACCGGGAAAGAATTGTTAGCGCGCGCTGTGCACGAACTCAGCGAGCGCGAAAACTACCCTCTAATAAAGGTAAATTGTGCTGCCTTGCCGGAGAATTTGATCGAAAGTGAGTTGTTTGGCCACGAACCAGGAGCTTTTACAGGTGCACAAGCACGAAAAAAAGGCCGTTTCGAATTAGCTAATAAAGGGACTATATTTCTCGACGAAGTAGGAGAACTGCCACTGGCTCTACAGGCTAAGCTCTTGAGAGTATTGCAAGAAGGAGAGTTTGAGAGGGTAGGGGGAACAGAGACGACCAAAGTGGATGTACGCCTCATAGCAGCAACGAATCGCTCACTGGAGGCCATGGTGAAAGAAGGCCGTTTTCGTGCTGATTTGTACTACCGGCTCAATGTTTTTCCAATCGTAAATATTCCTTTACGAGAGCACCCAGAGGATATTCCTGTGTTGGCAGAGCATTTCGTTCGTCGTTTTGCTCAGCGCTTGGGTAAAAAGATTGCCAAAATTAATGCAGCAGATTTAGAACGCTTAAATAATTACCACTTTCCTGGTAATGTGCGAGAGTTAGAGAATATCATAGAGCGAGCAGTGGTGCTTTGTAATGAAGAAACGTTGAGAATCCCGTTAGACAAACATCAGGATCATGACCTGCTGGAAACCAGTTTTCCTACGTTCGAAGAAATGCAACGGAACTATATTATTGAAGCACTCAAGCGGACAGATGGCCGAATTACCGGCCCAGAAGGAGCGGGCCGACTGCTAGGGCTGAATGATCGCACGCTCATGTCTAAGATGCGGAAGTTTGGTATCAAAAAAAGAGAATACCTTATTTGATGAAAGTGAGCTTTTGTATTTTCGGTAGTAATAAAAAGGGAGGCAGGTCGTATTGACCTGCCTCCCTTGTATCATTGGTAATCATAAAAATAGCTACGATTACTCAATCACCTCAGCCATCTGCTGGTTGATTTTATCAAGCGTTTTACGGGTGTCTGATTTGAATTCTTGCCAGCCGTCAGAAATAGAGTCCCCGATTTTATTCATTCGGTTGTCGATATCCTGTCCCCACGATTCTAGTCGTTCAACTTCTTCCGACATGTCCGCTTTGGCTTCTGCTGAAGCATTCCCCATGTTGTTTTTTAGCTTTTCAATACGCTCGTTAATGTCAGCGCGTGCTTCTCTCAGGTCTGCTTTTAGCTCTTGGCTGTCGGTGCGGAATGCATCAGCGATTTCTTCGCCAGCAGCATCCAAGTCGTCAGCGGCTTCTTCCATTTTTTCTTCGGCAGTAGTGTTGTTGTCACAACTGGTAAGGGTGCCAAAGGAAATCAATGAGATCATAAATATAAATAAGATGGATGTGGTTTTCATTGTAAAGTGGTTTTTTGGTTAAAATTGAAATCAACTGCTTGAGTCAGTAGCTTCTGAATTACTTGCCGATGCTATCAATCATATCTTTTACTTCGGCTTTTGTTTTACCAAGCTTTTCTTGTAGCCGACCTAAGATTTCGTCTTCCTTGCCTTCTTGAAAGGTCAGGTCGTCGTCGGTAAGTTGGCCATATTCTTGCTTGAGTTGACCTTTGATTTGGTTCCAGTTTCCTTTTACTTGATCACTAAATGCGCTCATAATTAATTGTTTTTGATTTGTCTTTGTAACTGAGATACAGGTGATGATGTTCGGTCGGAAGGGAATAATTGTTTTGCAAGGCAGCAAAAAATGAGCCCACTTAATACAGGTAGGTTCAAGCGAACATCCCCCTATAAATAAGAGTTTCACTAGTATAAGAAGTAGAACAAAACAATAAGAATGATGCGACCAACGAGCACTGATTTTACAGAAGAACTGGGAGAGACCATTGGCTATCTTGAGGCTTTTGCAGAACGAAAAATTCAAATAGCGAAGCTGGATGCCGCCGAGAAAGTGGCTAATATGACCGCTTCTTTGGCTACTGGGTTTATCCTACTTGCCTTGTTGCCCGTCTTTTTGTGTGTGCTAAGTGTAGCGGTCGGTTTTTTATTGGTAGAATCATTTGGATTCTCATTTGCAGATAGTTTTTTACTCCTCAGTGGAGTGTACTTATTATTAGGTTTAGGCTTGTTTATTGGCCGAGAATATCTTTTTACCAATCCTATTGTAGAAAAGGTTGTTACTACGCTTTTTAAGTAGTATTCAGGCCGATTCATTAATCTCTCAATCACTTTATAATATGCAATTACATCAAATAGGCAGTATACAAGAGCTAAGGAAAGAAAGGCTTCGTTTACAACAGGAGGCAGATGTTGCTCGTGAGCTCTTGCACCTCAAAGTTCAAACAGCAATTGATACTGGTAAAAGAGGTTTACTTGGAAGCTGGAAAGCTATTATTCCCATTGCCGTCACAGCAGGACTTAAACAATTTTCGAGTGCTAAACCCAGAGGGGCAACTACGGGAGAGAATACCTTTTTTGATACCTTTCAGGAGGGCTTTAAAGCCTTCCAACAGCCAGGCAATGGAAAATGGGTTGCTTTATTTCCCATCATCATACGTTTATGGGAGCAATGGCAGGAACATCAAGTGGTAAGTGATCCGCAGTCATCTTCCATCGTAAATGCGGATAATTCGAACTCGAGGGAAGAGAACCCAGTGTTGACTCACTAAAACAGGCAATAATATGCCAAAAAAGGCTTGGGGATTTTTTCTTTTTACACTGATTTCTTATAATCATCGAACACTTTTAGGCATTATTTAGTTAATGCCAATAGCAAGTTAAGGGATGAGGAAACAAATAATCTACGTAAAGGGCGTAGCAGGTTTTGCTTTAGATAATTCGGATTTTTCACAGCACAGCGGGCTACGCAAGGAAAATCGGATGATGGATAAAGGAAAATTTGTAGCAAGGTGTGTATATTATTTTTTGCGAACTCCCTCGGTTCCATTTTTTCGTAAAAGCCCCAGTTGTTTTGCCTACAAATACACCAGAAAAAAAGATTATTAGTTCATGGTTTGAAAAGAGTAAACAGCAGTTAGTTATGATCGTTTTCTCTTCATCATGGTCAGGGTCCACACATATCTTAAGGACCTATCTTAGAGCCCTTATAGAGGAATTTCCTCAGATTCATAAGATATTTGTTGATATTGAAGAGCAAGAAGCACTCGCAATGGAGTTTGGAATAGCCAAGATACCAACCACGGTGATCATGAAAGAGGGAGAAGTTTTAGACACGCTCATTGGTACGGTTTCTAAGAAGAAGCTTCGCGCTTTGATCGAAAGTCATCTTTAGTTAAAGAAATTTTTTGATTGTAAACGGCTGTAAATTGTGCACCAAAGTAAAAGATAGCCGAAGCATAGAAAATCCACACCATAATTACCATCACCGATCCTGCCGCTTCGTACATGTTACCAGTATTGGATAAGCCAATGTAAAAAGTAATAGCGTATTGTCCGATAAAGAAAAGGATGGTCGTAATAATTGCTCCTAATCTCGCCGTAGACCAATCGATTTTACGATCAGGAAGATACCTGAAGATAAAGGCGAAGAACAAACTCGTCAATAACAAGGGAAGTGTTAGGGAAATAAAATACAGAAGCGCAGTCGACAAATCTGGTATAAATTCAGCAATATGTGCGGTGAAACGAGTTATCAAGGCATTGAGCGTGAGTGTAATGACAAGGATGAAGGCGATGGAAAGGAGCAGTGCTAAACCAATTAGGCGCCCTCTTACGTATTGCCACCAGCCCATTTTTTTGCTAGCCTCTTCTGCATGGAAAATAATATTCATAGTGCCTTGGATAGTTACAAAAATAGTGGTAGAAGTAAAAAGTACGCCTCCTAACCCCACCAATAATGACCACCCTTCACGCTCAAACAAGCCAATATTGTCAATGGTTGTAGATAGCTGTGCGGCACTTTGTTGTCCGAAGTAATCACCCAGTTGACTGAAAATTGTCTGCTCGATTGTTGCTTGATCATAAAAGAGCGAGGTAGCCTGGAGTAGAACCAGCAAAAATGGCGGCAGGGAGAATATGGTATAATAGGATAATGCTGCCGAACGTAGCATAAGTGCATTTGCACCAAACTGAAGGAAGGTTTCCTTGAGACAGGCCCACAAGAAATTGAAAGCAATAGGTGAAATCATAAAAAAGAGTTAGGGAGATAGATTGCTTTTTAAAGCGGATAGGTCTTGTTTTTTTTGTATTTGGCTAGCTTTGGTTAATACCTTTGTTTCAATAATGAAACTCCGAATTTTCTTTAAATGTTCGCTTTTTGTAAAGAAGTTGTCTGGGTTTTTCTGTTATCTTACGAATAGAACCTCACTAATTTTTTTTGATGAAAAGTATTCTTCGCCAGCTCAGGCAACAAATAAAGGCTGTACCTCGCAAAATTTGGTTTTTACCTCTTTTACTGGCCTTGTGTTTTCTGCTCCTCAGTTTAGCGATTATTGCACTCCGCTATTCTGAATTGGTGCAGCAAATCGATGAAAAGTTAGCCTTTCTGGCCCTGGCATCCGTAGATACCGCTCGTTCAATCATCAGTACCCTTACTGGTGGTTTAATTTCCTTGGTTGTTTTTAGCTTTTCGATGGTTATGGTGGTGCTCAACCAAGCATCTGCTCAGTTTTCTCCGCGACTTTTACCGGGTTTGATTTCTCAACGGCAGCACCAGTTTATTTTAGGATTTTACCTCGGAGCTATCATTTACAACCTCACCGTTTTGGCCAGAATTGGCCCCTCCGATTTAGAACAATCCGTACCGATTATCTCGGTTTTGCTGGCAATTGTTTTTGGTATAGTTGGCCTTATTTTATTCATTTCCTTTATTACAACTATCTCTAACTCGGTGCGTATCGACACCATACTCCATGACTTACACGCGAGTACACAGCAAAAGCTCCAGGAGTATGCAAATAATGATGTGTTGACGAATCAGGCGTTACCTGATGACCTGGAGGACTGGACGCCGCTTAATAGTGCGTCTTCTGGCTACCTCTTGCAAATTGAAACGATGGACCTTCTTGCTTTGTGTGAAAAACACAAGTTAAAAGTGAATGTTTTGCCTTATGCTGGTATGTTTGTTCTCCGTGGACAGGAGGTTTTACGAGTATCGAAATCAGTAGAGGAAGATTTGGCAGATGACCTGCTCAGTTGCCTACTCGTTAAAGTGCAGGAGGATTTGCAATCGGATCGCTTGCATGGATTAAAACAGGTAGTGGAAATTGCGGTTAAGGCGATGAGCCCTGGTATTAATGATCCCGCAACAGCGATTAGTGGTATTGATTTTTTGACGAGTTTACTGGATACTTTCTTGTGTAATCGACCACGAAACTGTGCAGTTGATGGAAACGGTGGTGCGCTGGTTTGGTTGACAGCCCGCCCGTTAGAGGAGATTCTCTTTAGCCTTTTTAGCCCATTAAGAACCTATTGCGCTGGTGATGTAGTCGTGACGAGAAAAATCATCTATTCGTTGCGACAATTACAAGCGATCAAGACGCTTTCTTCTACAGAGCGACTATTGTTTAGACAGGAGGTGCAAAAAATCAAGAAAGACTTTTTAGAACGATCGTTTAATGAAGCAGACCAAGGACTGATTAGTCGTCTTTAACAGCTTGTATTAGGGATGCTGTCTTATAAAAAAGGACACCGTAGGTTTCAATGTACGGTGTCCTTTTACAATGGGTGGCAATGGCTTTTATATCTTTTTCACTGCGCCTGACAACAAGGAAATGACTAGTAATACTAAGAATATCCAGAAGATGATTTTGGCAATTGCAGCAGCTCCGGCAGCGATGCCACCAAATCCGAAAACACCAGCAATAATTGCAACAATGAAAAAGATCAGGGCGTAGCGTAGCATAAGTTTTAATTTTTAATTTTTAATTAATAATTGAATGTATACTGTTGTAACTAAAAATGTAAGGTTGGTGTTCGGTGAGGAGTTGAGAATTTATAAGTATTTTGTTTGTTAATTTTAATTTATTGTTGTATTGCTTTTTAATAAAAAAAACAAGGTAGGTGTAATGAAAAAGCCACAGCTGTTTGGCTGTGGCTCGTTTTCAAATGATTTGAAAATATTGGGATAAATATAAACGGGATTAAAGTAGTGTCTACTAAAAGTTGTAATCTTAAGAAGCCATCCGACTAATGGCGCTTTTTAGTTTTTTACGTGCTGTGAAAATTCGGCTTTTCACCGTACCTATAGGAAGCTCAAGGTGTTCAGCGATCTCTTGGTATTCGTAGCCACGGTAATGCATCAGAAAGGGAACAGCGTATAAGTCGCCAATCTTATCAATCTTGCGGTGAATTTCCTCTACCCGTAAG
>NZ_JBOEFX010000059.1:0-1242 GCF_050633125.1 Lewinella sp. | reverse complement strand
TTGTAATCGTTCCACTACGGTTAGCATCTGCGGCAATGCGGCGGTATGGTCCATCAAGTACATCCACATTCAGGATGTGCTTGGAGATTTTCACCAAGTCAAAAGTCGTCACTCCATTGAGCGAGTTATCGTTCAAGTAAGGGGTTATGCTGTAGTCACCACCCGGTGTTAGATTAGCGAAGTTGTAAGTGCCATCTGTATTGGTCGTCATCGTTGCCGATACGCCACCGTTAATGCTGACTTCCACCCCTTCTAGCATCTCATTCTCTTCGGTCGCAACAACACCTGCAATGGTACCCATCTCACCGTTGATACAATCAAGGTGCTGTTGTATCAGGATGTAAGTTTCACAATAGTCATAGTTGCCTTCTTCATCAAAAGCGTATACGTAAACCACCGTGTTGGCATCATCCTGATCGGTCAACACCAGTCCGATATTATCGGGGCTCGGTACGAAATTAGGATCAGCTTCCACCTCACTTACACGATAGATCGCGTACTTGGTAACACGAGGTAGACCACCGAACAGTTCTGGTCCCTGACCAGTACAATCACTTATCGGTGAACCTTCAAAGTCACTGGCCCAGATGGCCATGGAACAACCACCATCTTCGTTCGGCATCAACGTCACCGTCAGGCCGTTGATACACACTGGAGCAGGGCCCTTACAGTCGATCACATCGAAGACGATGGTCTCGCTGGTCTGATTGCCACAACCATCTTCAAACAAGATGCGTACTGCATGGTAGATGTTATCACCCATCGCACTGGTAATAATGGGGTAAGTTCCATCGAAGGAGTACGTACCGTCACCATTGTCCGTGATATTTGCCAATACGTTGCCAACAGGGCCAACTTCAACTACAAATTCGTTGGATTTGATGTCACCATCGTTGTTGGTATCCACCGCGAAAAGATCAAGCTCTGCTGATACGATGCTTACCACAAGGTTGCCGTCACCGTCGAACAGTTCACACTCATCACTTACTGAGAATGGAATGCTTATCGCTTCCTCACAGTTTCCGTCATCATCACCGAACTGGCCAGCGATCAGGTCCGGACAGTTGGCAGTAGGACCTCCGTACTCACCCACCGTTACCACAGGGGCCGTTGAATCGTATACTTTCACAAACTGCGTGTAGATGTAGCGACCGTAGTTCGGTAGCGTTGGGTTATCACAGTTGCTCAAGGTACTGTCTCCATCACGGTCAGTGTGACGGCGATCGATACAGAAGCTTGCAT
>NZ_JBOEFX010000058.1:0-744 GCF_050633125.1 Lewinella sp. | reverse complement strand
GGATCTGGATTAAATCCAGCGTCGTAATCGTTCCACTACGGTTGGCATCTGCCGCAATGCGCTTGTAAGGGCCTGCTAGCGGATCCACGTTCAGGATGTGCTTGGAGATCTTAACGATATCAAAGGTCGTCACACCGTTCAGTGGGTTAGCATTCAGGTAAGGTGTTATTGTGTAATCACCACCCAATGGTAATCCTGCGAAACTATATGTGCCATCGGTATTCGTCATTATCATAAAGTTCATATCTCCATTGATATTCACTTCTACACCCTCTACCGTTTCAGCATCTTCCGTCATGATAACACCATTCACCATACCTCCTTCATCTATAATGCCACAATTGTCATTAAGTGCTACCAAGATGTAGGTCTCACAGTAGTCGTAGTTACCTTCTTCATCAAAAGCGTATACATAGACTACTGTGTTTTCGTCATCGTCCTGGGTCAATACCAATCCGGTATCATCAGGGCTTGGTACAAAGTCAGGATCAGCTTCTACGTCAGCAGCACGGTAAATAGCGTACTTGATTACACGAGGTAGACCATTGAACAGTTCTGGCCCTTGACCCGTACAATCACTGATCGGGGAACCTTCAAAGTCACTGGCCCAAATAGCCATTGCACAACGGTCTTCGTCTCCGTCTCCATCTGCATCAACACCTTCATCTACAGGCATCAGAGTTACCGTCAGTCCGTTGATACACACTGGAGCAGGTCCTTTGCAGTCGATCACATCAAATACGA
>NZ_JBOEFX010000057.1:44679-58958 GCF_050633125.1 Lewinella sp. | reverse complement strand
CAGGGCTAACGCATCTCGAAATTATTCAATATGAGGTTTAATTTAAGCATTTTGGGGTTTTGAGTGTTTACCATTTATGAAAAAGAGAACTGAGACCACTGATACGAACCCTTTTATGGGCCTCTTTGAACAGGTTCATGATTATCGTTGTCCCGATCATATCACCTACCCACTAGAAGAGATTCTATTTTTGTTAGTTACCGCGACACTGAGTGGAAGCGATGAATTGACAATGACATCGGTTTTTGGTGAGGACAAGTTGCCTTGGCTACGTAAATACTATGCTTATAAGAATGGAGTACCGTCTCATGATACGCTAGGTCGAGTACTGTCGAATATAGATCGACGAGAATTTGAAGGCCTATTTGTGAACTGGGTAGCCGCTCATTTTAAGATCTCTCCTAAGAGCTTGTTACATTTTGATGGTAAACGTATCAATAGCAGTGCCGACAAGTTGGATCAAAGTAAAAAAAGAAGTGAGGGCGGAAAATATGCTGATATAATTGTCAACGTCTATGCCTCGGCCGCCGGAATTACACTTGCTCAAAACAATGTCAGCGACAAGATGGATGAGATAAGGGGAGCATTGGAATTACTTGACTGGCTTGATCTTTCCGGTTGTTGTATAACAGGGGATGCTAACTTTTGTCGCACTGCAATCATTGAAAAGATCATAGCGCGAAAAGCTGATTACATACTGGCGTTGAAGCTCAATTGGCCTAAGCAGTATGCAGATGCTCAGACACTTTTTGACGATCAGGATATTGAAAAACAGTGTTGGGTAACCGAAGAAACAGGACATGGTCGATACGAGAAAAGAAGCTATCGTAGTATTGGAAAGGAGAGTTTTCCACCAAGTATGATTGATCAATTTGCAGGAATAGCACAGCTCGTTGAAGTTAACCGGACTCGAATCGTCCAAAGGAAAGACAAAGTAGAGAATGATACGCATTATTACATTACTAGCCTTGATGAGCCTATTGATCAACTAGCCCATAAAATCAGGAGACACTGGTCTATTGAAAACGAGTTGCACTACGTATTGGACGTGGCTTTTAACGAAGATGCTAGTAGGATTAGGAACGGGCATAGTGCTAGTAATCAAAGTCTTATCAGGAAAATAGCACTAAATATGCTCAGGGTAAGTAAACAGAAAGGAAGTATCAAGACCCAGAGAATGAAATGTGCAATTTCCGATATTCATCGAGAAAAGATATTAAGCTTTTCTGCGATGCGTTAGCCCTGCCCCAACCCCTCCCTAGCTAGGTAAGGGGCTTTTGCAAACCACCTAGTCACGACCAAAAACTACTCAAACATATTTATAATCAAAATTTTACATATTTCAATTCCTCCCTCCATCACAAGGGAGGGAGTTAGAGGGTGGGTCGTAAAAACAGGCCTAAAACCGTCACTCTCCTTTAACATCAGATTGAACCGCCTAGGTGTATAAGTGACATGGTGTGTATCATAATATTTGATAACACTCCCGATTTTATGGCTTTTTCTCAGTAAAGGGAACTAAACCCTCCCTAATATCCTTAATAGGCGTAAAATACGCAATCATGCTTTTTATAAACAACCTTCAGGAAGAACAGTCAGAACACCGCCGCAGGGCTCGTGAATAACTGTTCTATGTTTAATTCTTAAGGAAAAAGCATAGCTAAATAGCCTTCACGAATACCTCGTGAAGGCTATTTTTTTTGACTTCTAGTGTAAGTGGTTAGCATATGAGTTTTTGGACCTCATGGTCTGGGTTCAAGTCCCAGGGAGTCGACTTTTTTTAAGCTGCCGTAGGCGAATTGGTTAAGCCACCGCTCTTTCACAGCGGAGATTGCGGGTTCGAGCCCCGTCGGCAGTACTATTTGTGAGGTTTGCCTTGTGTATTGTCCTAAAGGGATCTTTACGCTAGGCAAACCTCACGGTACTAGGTACTTTCTACAGGGTACTAGGATTAGCTATGCTGATGACCTTCGGTGATCGTCCTTGCAGTCCTCGGAGTTGTCGCAAGCTCCTCAGCGTTTTGATAAACCTACATTTTCATAAACCGTTGACTCCATTGGCTGCCGTTGGCAACAACAATCTTGATTTGGTACATACCAGGATGCCAGTTACTAGTGTCCAGGTAGCCACTTAGGCCATCCTTTAACTGATAAACAAGTTGGCCGGCCGCATTGTAGACGTTTACCTGTTCGATATCGGCTTGCGCGGAAATGTGCAACTGTTCCTGTACAGGGTTGGGCCAAATCTGAATTTGTGTTTTTTCCAATTTGACTTCCCGAACAGGCGAAATGTCTTCCGTACCATCTACATCCACCATCACGAGGCGATAATACAGGCGTTCAGCACTCGTACGAGGAAGTTGTTGGTCTAGAAAGCTGTAAGTCTGTTCTTCCTGGCTATTTCCAACTGCAGTTTTCCTTCCTATGGAATGAAATACTTTTCCATCCTGGGATCGTTCGATCCGGAAATGACTCAACTGCTCCTCTTGGGCTGTACGCCAGTCTAGGAGAACATTACTACCATTTTTCTTTGCTTGGAAATCCAACAACGTTGCAGGCAAGGGTGCGACGCCACTATTTTGCACCCACATAGAATAGGAACGCGCAGGCAGGTCTATGTAAATGCTGTTTGTAACGCCTCCCGGACTTGTTTTCACAATAGCCGTAGGGAAAGCCGAGTTTCCAATAACATCATCGAATGTTGCTCCAGAAGGGACATTGTCCAAGTTGATTTGTTGATCTACGCGCAACGGTTCATCATCAAAATTAATGGCTACAACGACATCTTCGCCGGTTGGGCCGCCACTTATTTGGTAGATCAGGCACTGGTTGGCATTGCCTGAAAGGTAACTACTTGCATAACCTGTTCCAAAACTATTCAAGTAGTGATGATCGGTTGCTCCGAAGATAAAATCACGATGCAAATCCATCAACTCAGTGAGTTCAGCCTGCATATTGGTCGCCGGATAATGGGGCGGTTGGTCACCAAAAAAGTCAGGGTAAAACACACAAGGAAGTCCCACTTTGTTGTTGGTAAGAATGTATACGTAGGCCAGGAGCGGATCATCCTGCACCGGCTCATTAGTATCTCTAAAATCGTGATTGTTAACAAAGGTAACCGAGCTAAAACCATCGGCACCAGCTGCTACAATACCTGAATTGAAGACATTTCGGGTATCATAGAAAAAATTAAAATAATGCTGATCGCAGGCCTCTTTTAGTGCCGAACGCAGGTTGAAATCGAATACACGCACATCTACATTAGCTGTAAGGCCACTCTTAACACTGTTGACCCAACCATTAAGAGAGCCAGTATTAGAGTCAAAAATCTCACCAACGATAATCTCTGGCTCAATGCCTTCCCCACTGAGGTAGTTGAGTAAATTGGTAATCATTGAGGGATCAAAATGCTTGACTGCATCCATACGCAACCCACCAGAGAACCCTGCGGTTTCAATCAGCCATTTACTCCATTCGTTGTAGACATCCTGGGTTGACGACTGTCGTTGATCAACATCAAAAAAGAAGTAGGGAAAATCCCAATCCCCCTCCAAGCAAGTAGCATCAACACCGTTGGGTTTAAAATTGAGGTAGTTCATGGCGCCAAGCCCACTGGGGAGGTTAGAAAAATCAGTGCGCGTTTGCGCCGTTAATTCATTGATAATATCTGCGCTTCGTGGAGCGGTATAGAGCCCGTAAGGCCTGATATCTACCCCTGTGCCATCTCCACCTGTTTGCGAGATGTAGATTTCGAGAAAATCGCCTGAGCTATTAAAATCACCAGGATTTAAGGTGACAAGAAATTCATCAACTGCGCAGCCGCCATTATCGATGGTTGCCAGCATATTCCGCCCCAAAGTGATGGTAGTGAAAGCTTCTCCACAATCACCTCCGCCATTAGGCTCTACTTCAGACAAGTCACTCATATTAAGCCATCCTGCCTGTGAGGTCTGAAAATAAAGGTTGTATCCCCGTCCATAAAAGCCTGTACCTCCAGAGGCCGAGGAAAACTTGAAATAATAATCACCCGCATCATTGCCGGTAGCTCCACCTAGCGGCAAGCGCCAGCGAACTTTGCCGTTGATGGGATAAGGTGTAATGCCGTTATTACAAGTGTTCCCTACATTAGGGTAGTTCATTATATAGTTACGTACAGCCGGGTTGTCCTCGTAATCGCCACCATCACGGTGATTATAGACAACATCAGCGACGGCTTCCATACCATTGCTCTGGAGGGCTGAAATCAGGCTATTCAGCTGCGCTCTGGTTCCGAATCGCGTTGCACCATAGTCACCAAGATCATAGAGGTCTTTGGGGTCGTATCCAACACTACATTCTCCTCCTCCTTTAGCTGGTGGCGGCAACCAAACGTAGGTAAAGCCGGCATTGCCCAGTGTTGTAGCTCTGGATTGCAAATTTGCGGCCCACTTTATTCCCAAGCCTCCACAATTTTCACTGGGATAATCCCAATACCATCCTTGCATCATAAAGTCCTGCGCATTCAGGGCATAGCCCGAAAGGGCGATAACAAACACTATCAATACTCTCATTACATCTTTTTGATTAATGATTAGATTCTAAACCGGACTTTAATAGGATAATGGTGTAAAAATAACAACAAGCTATTTATATTTACCTAACATTTGGAAAAAATGTATTTTTACCACGCTTTTTTTTGCCTATCCTAGTTTAACCCAACAATATTTAGATTACTGAATTGCTATGCTTTGATTGTAGCAATAGATCGGTGTATATACTGGGTATCCCAAACAGTTTATCTCGCGCAGAGGCGCAGAGACGCAGAGCTTTTAAGGCTGATTATCAAGTAGATACAATTTGACATTTTTAGTTAAACACGGTTGGGTAACCAATTTCGTTTATGCAGATCGATCAATAACCTGATCGTTTCTCAGCCTTACATATCCCTATTAAGACAATGAGCAACTATTGTAAATCTTTTAAAAACCGAATTATGAAACATGTTTTACTTGGAATGATTGGCACCTTCCTAACCTACTCTATTTCAGCAGCTACTTACAGAAATTTTATTTCTTACGAAGTAATAAACAGCGGTGCTACGGTAAGAATATGGGTAGATTCAGACACTGCGCTTGGTGAAACTGCACTTGCTGAAATCAGATGGGATGATGGATTTGGAGGGTTTAATTATTCAGGACTCACTGATGGTGTTTTTGACAGCGAGGATGTAAACCCTAGTGCCAATTGGTATATCGACATTGCAATTCCAGTAGGCGTTAATGATGCTGATTCGCAGTTAGCAACTAAAAACGAAAGTGGCTCAAATTATGGCTTCACTGGTTTTATTCACCCATTAAGTGCACTTCCCGTTACTTTCCAATCAACCTTTGCTGAAACGAAAGCTAAGCACATCTCCCTCACCTTCACCACCGCCACAGAAACCAACAACGCCTACTTCAACATAGAACGTAGCACCGATAGCCGTGGCTGGAAAAAACTGGGCAGCATCGCAGGTGCAGGCACTACGCAACAAGAGCAGCAGTACAGCTTTTTGGACGAGACTCCCCTACCAGGTCTCAATTACTACCGAATCAAACAGGTAGATTACGATGGTAGCTTCAGCTACTCTCCGATTGTATCCGCACGCTGGGAGGGCAAGGCCCAGGTGTACTTGTTTCCTAACCCCACCAATGACCTGCTACAAATCAGCGGATTACCAACCACAGACGGACCGATCACCATCGAAATCATTGACATGGCAGGACGCATAATGCTTCGGCAAACCTGGAACCAATCAGCGATCAATGTTGCATCACTGGCGGATGGGGTTTACTCGCTGCGCATCAGTTCTTCAATAGAGGTGATTGATAGTCAGCGGTTGTTTATTCATTAATTTTGGGGTGCGGGGTGCGTTTTTTTCCGTGCGAGGTGCGTTTTGGTGCGGGGTGCTTTGTGCGAGGTGCGGGGTGCGGCTTTGGTGCGGAGTGCGAGAAACGTTTACACACTTACACTTTTTGGTGCGGGGTGCGGAAAATGCTGGCCTTAGACACGGAAAAAGTCCCTCTATTTTTCAGAAAGCCCAACCCGCTGGCCCTCAAAAGCTACTTGAAAGCCTCGTTCTGCTACTTCTTGCCGAGCGGGGCTTTTGGTTTGCAAAAGAGGATTCGTATGATTGAGATGGATAAAATGCACTTTTTGCCTTTCTTTTAGGGGCAGGCTTCCGAGTAAACCCATTGTTTCGGAAACAAAAGGATGGGGAATTTTACTCATGTCGCGATTCGGCAACTCACCATCCGCGAAAAAGGTCGCATCCAGAAAGGCTACATCTACTGCTGCAATTTCTTCCGCCAGTGAACGGTGCCAGCGGTCCCATTTATCGATATCGGGGATAAACAAGAGGCTTTTACTTGGGCCTTCCACCCGAAAACCTACTGTTTCCGAATATTCATCGCGGTGGGGCACCTGGATAGGAGTTACCTTTAATTCGTCATTGAGGACGATGGCACTATCGGGTTTCAGGGGTTGAAGTGCGATATTTCCAAGATTTACCAATTGAGACCATGGCCCATTCTTACGCAAAAAAGTATCAAGGCGTGGCATCGCATAAACAGGTACAGCCTGTGCGCCCATCACCTCGCGCCCTAGCTGAAGCAAGCCCGTATAGTGGCCTAGATGGGCGTGGGTCAAAAACACGCCACTAGGCTGGGTAATGGTCGTATTCGGCAACTCTTCTGATAAAAGCTGCCATTGCTCCCGAAAATCAGGCGTCGCATCTAGCAACCAAAGCTGCCGAGTGACGGGATCTACCAAACCCAGACAACTCACTTTTCGAGGTTGCTCCTGCCCTTCCCAAACCTGGGTACAACACTCCTTTCGGCAAGCTGTTTGGGGATAACCCGCATCCTGGGCGATCCCTAAAACGATGACATAAGGACCTGAAGGTATTGCTTCTTCCGCCACAGCGTCTTTGTCTATTGGCACACAAGAGAAAAGGACTAGCGAGAGAAAAATGATTGCTAATTGATAGCTATGTTTTTTTTGCGCTGACATTTTTATTGATATATCTTTAAGCATGATAAAACGTCCACCCTCATCCCAACTGATCATCTACGCCCTAGGGCAACTGGGCTGGTCATTGGCCAGTTTTGGTGCAGCTAATTTACTTGTTTACTTTTATCTGCCACCAGAATCAGATGGAGTCGCCGTATTTCCGGCCTTTATTTACCAAGGGGCTATTCTTGGCGTAGCGACACTCATTGGCTTTATCAACTTTGGTGGCCGCATTTTTGATGCTATCACTGATCCCTGGATTGCTGCCTGGTCGGATAATCGCCCTATTACAGGCGGTAAGCGAAAAAAAGTCTTACGCTTGGCTGCGCTGCCCTTTGCAGGCTTGTCCTTCTTATTGTTCTTTCCACCCGTAGCAGGGCTTAGTGTATATAATGTTTATTGGCTCATTGCTGTAGTCTTTTTATTCTACCTCTTTTTTACTTTATACTTAGTGCCTTACAATGCACTCATTCCTGAATTAGGCCACCACCCGCCGGACCGGATGCGCATCAGTACATTGATTTCTATTGCCTGGGCTTTAGGCTTCGTGATTGGAGGAATGGCTTACGGCATCCAGAGCTATTTTGAAAACTTCACCAATAGCGTGCAGGCTTTCCAATGGACGGTAGGTGTCTTTGCCGGCCTCTCTCTCCTATTAATGCTTATCCCCGCATTTTTTCTACAAGAAGAATCTTATGCCCAACAGCAGAGCGGGTCAACGGTTTCTCCTAAAGAAGCTTTAGGATCGGTTTTTCAAAACAAAAATTTCCGGATATTTATCGGTGCTGATCTATTGTACTGGCTGGCCCTTACCTTTATTCAACAAGGCGTAAGCTATTATGTGACAGCACTTTTTGGTTGGCCCAAAGAGCAGGCTTCTGCTTTTCTGGCCATCAGTTTTGTGGCGAGTTTTTTACTGTATTGGCCGGTAAACATTGGAGTAAAACGCTTTGGCAAAAGGAATATGCTACTAAGTGCGTTTCTAGTGTTTTGCGCAGTTTTTGCCATAACTGCCCTGATTCCTCAAATCCCTTTAGGCAAAACCACACTTTTCTACTTGGTAGCACTTCTTGCGGCTTACCCACTTGCTACATTCGGGATTGTCCCTAATGCATTGATCGCAGATTTTGTCCACGACCATCAAGTCAGCACTGGACAACAACAAGCGGGAATGTTTTATGCAATACGCAATTTCATGATGAAAATCGGAATAAGCTTGGCCGTCTTGCTATTCCCTTCCTTCTTACTACTTGGAAAAAGTGTAAGTCAACCCACGGGTGTTATTGCCAGTGCCGGTGCTGCTTGTGCATTCTGTTTATTGGGGTACCTCGTCATGAGACGGGTAAAGCTTAGGCAAGACTAATAACTCCCATAATACCGCCGCAAAAACCATTCTAAGCTCAACAAAAACAGGATAGCAAAGAAGATCCCTTTGAGGTTGATTAAAGATCTGGTCGTCGTCGTTTCATAGAGTACAGGCTTTACCGTTCCACGTTCCGCTAAGGTTTGTGGCAAGGCATTGAAACCAGTCATATCTAACAATTCACCACCGTAACGCTCGCTGAGCAAACGTAGCAAATCATGATCAGCAGTAAGTTCGTACCGTTCTAATTGGACGGCCTGCACGCTGAATTGGCCATTGTAATTGAGACTCTCCGTCCCCGTATTCACATTAGCACTGAAGCGATAATTGCCCACCGGCAAGATTCCTGCATTGAGTCGATAGGCCCGGCCCGTTGGGTTGAAGGTATAATTATACTCTCGCCCTTCTGAATCGGTAATCACCAATTGCGCAGAGGGCTCGTTGATGAGTTCGTAATTATCATTGTACAATTCAGCATCAAAAATAATAGGCTCGTTTTCATCGAAAATGTTTGTTGCCAAACTTACGCGAAAGCGACGTTTATCATCCTTTACACTTAGGTATTGAATTACCTGGCTGACCAATTCATTGAAACGGTTGTGGTTTTTCTTATCGAGGTAATCAAACAAACGCCACTTCCAAATGCCGGTTCCGGCAAAAACGGCCATTCTTCGGCCATCTTCTTCTCCTAAGCTGAGAAGAGGATATTCGGTACTGATTCTACCAATCTCCTGATACAACAAAACAGAGGCGTTACTACCAGAGGAGAATTCTCCGAAAGGAGTAACCACCGGGGGCAACACCGGCAACAAGGCTCTTACCTCTTCGTCTACCTTAAATAAGGTAAAATTATTAGCCAATTTGGGTTCTACCTCATTCGTATTTCTGCCGTTTCCGGAAATATTGATCAACTGCTGAGCGCTATTAAAAGCCTGGAGGCCTGACTGATCTCCAGCAAAAAACCAAACAGGAATATTATTGGTCTTTAATTGTGCCAGCAAGTCATTGAGCGATTCATTACGATTCGGTAATTGATGTAACACCACCAAATCGTAATCACGGACGTTGCCATCAAAAGTATTGCGATAAGCAACCGTTACTTCATTATTCTGTCCCTCGTTGATGCTCTGCTTTAAAGCAGAAATATCCGGGTGTGGAGCGTGGGCCAAAATCAACACTTTTTGCCGGGCTTCCAGTACATCTACATAAATATCTCTGGTATTGTTGATTGTTGAAGCTTCCCCTGCTATGGTTCCAATACTGATACGATAACGATTGACCCCAGCGCGATCAGCATCCAAGATAAATTCTCGTGTTGAGAAATAGTCGTTCCTATCAATATTTACTGATTCATTGATGAGTTCACGGCGTTGTCCGTTTTCAATGCGGGCAATCCTCAAAGGTGTTGTGGTACCTGCCGCATTCTGTGCCCCAATATCAACCTGAATGGAAAATTTATCTCCGAGGTAAGCTATTTTGTTATGAAAAACCCGCTTTACGAGTACGTCCTTGCGCCGTGTCGTATCGCCTAATCCAAGGGTGTAAACAGGAGCGTTAAGTTTGGCATCTGTATAAACGGGGTTTGCCCCCTCGTTATAAATACCGTCAGAGCTAATAATGACTGCCCCTAGGTTTTGGTTACTGTAAACATCATAAACCTCTCCCAATAAGTTAGCCAGGTTTGTACGTTTATCCGTGAAGGAAAAATCAAGTGTATCTCTTACTTCCTGTCCAAAGGTGTAGTTGACCACCTCATAGTTCTCTGCCAATTGCCCCGTAAGGTTTTTTACGTTATTAACGTAGGTTGTACTATCTTCAGGAGACCAGCCAACAGCCACCGACTCGGAGCCATCTTGTGCAAAAACAATAACGGGCTTTTGCGACTGGGTCTGCGTTGAACGCAAAATTGGCGACAATAACAAAAAGGCCAACACCGATACCGCTAGAAAACGGAGAATACTCAACACACCACTCAACCAGGAGGGAGCGTCGCGAAAACTATCGTTGCGATAATACAAAACCAGCGCGTAAATCAGACCTGCTAATAGACATAGGCCAAGGTACCAAGCAGGATAAGCAAAACTAATTCCCTCCATGTTCAAATTGTTCTCAAAACGAATCGGATGATCGAAAATACAAGCTGACAAAGGTAGCAGATTCTACGACATTTACCGGTTGGTGTTTCGTCTGTATTGAAAAATCAACACGACAAATGCCTCACTTTTGTCAACAGATTGTTAAACCAACAGTAGCTTTCCGCTTTTAACCAAGGTTTATCATATCCATTTTTGTATATAGTGCGTTAATTAAACAGCAAATAACAAGCAAATGATGCGTAGAATACTATTTCTTTCTCTTTTCCTTTTAGCTGCCATCCAGATGAGGGCTGCTTATATGATCATCCCTATGGATGAAGAACAACGCAATCACCTGAAAGCTTACGGAATGGCTTACTTCATTCTAGAGAATGAGATTGAAGCTTGGTGGCTGCTCAATTACAGGGGAGGCTCTTTTGCATTTCCCCACACCAGAGTTTTCGAACGAGAGTGCCTGACCAGAGATATTAGCTTCGAAATCATTCCTGATGGAAAATTCAATACCATCCTGGCTGAAATTGCCGACCCCGAAGCCAATATGGATGCGATGAAGCTTGAAAAAGCACCAAAAATAGCGGTGTATACCCCTGATGTCAATTTTCGTACCGGAGGAAAGATACAGCCGTGGGATGATGCGGTAACGCTTGTATTGACCTATGCTGAAATCCCCTACGATGTAATTTACGACACCGATGTGCTCAACAACAAATTGGTAGAATATGATTGGCTACACCTGCACCATGAAGATTTCACAGGCCAATACGGGCGTTTTTACCGGGGGTACCACAACCAACCCTGGTATCGGGAAATGGTAAGCTATCAAGAGTCGTTGGCTGCCGAAAATGGTTTCGCCAAAGTTTCTCAGCTGAAGCTTTCCGTCATTCGTCAAATTCGGGAATACGTTTTTGGGGGTGGTTTTATGTTTGCCATGTGCTCTGCTACCGATTCTTATGACATCGCGCTAGCAGCGGCTGGCCTCGATATTTGTGCACCTATGTATGACGGAGACCCTGCCGACCCTACCGCACAGCAGAAGCTCGACTTTAGTCAAACTTTTGCCTTTGAGAATTTCTCTCTAACTCGCGACCCCCTAGAGTATGAATTCTCCTCGATTGATAGCGGCACCAAACGCAATGTCAACCCCCAACAGGACTACTTCACGCTGTTTGACTTTTCAGCTAAATGGGATCCTGTCCCGACCATGCTCACGCAAAATCATACCCGCACCGTAAAAGGATTTATGGGACAAACCACTGCCTTTTACAACCGATACCTGAAATCAGACGTCCTTATCCTCGGAGAAAACAAACCATCAGGAGAAACACGATATATTCACAACAATTTTGGCAAAGGATTTTGGACTTTCTATGGTGGACACGATCCAGAAGATTATCGACACTATGTCAATGATCCCGAAACGGATTTAAACTTACACCCCAACAGCCCTGGCTATCGATTGATTTTGAATAATATTTTGTTCCCCGCAGCAAAGAAAAAGGAGCGGAAAACTTAAGGGTGCTACGCTACGCTTGCGGCAGTACTCGTTCCTCGTGGGGCGTGCTCTTCCGATAAATCGGAATCGCGGTGGTGCTCGCTCTGCTCGCGATTAACGCGGCTACCGCCGACGCAGTCAGCACCGCCGTGAGCGCAGCGAACACTTTATATATCATCATAAAACAAAAATTACTATGCGTGTATTACTCTGGGTTCTTTTCGTTGTAGTTAGCTTTTTAGGTGGCATGCTACTGATGAAACAACAAATGGCTGAAACCATCCCGACAGAAGAAAATAATGCACTGTTGGTTAGGAATGAAAACACAGCTCCTACCACCAATCCTTCCTTAGCGCCAGCACCAGCAACAGTGCCACTGGGAATGACGCCCCAGGAGCAGCACACTATTCAATTATTCGAACAAGCAGCTCCCTCTGTTTGCTTTATCACCACTTCTACTTTACGTCGCAATTATTATAGTCGTAATGTAGAAGAAATACCTAGTGGTTCTGGTTCTGGTTTTGTTTGGGACAAAAGTGGCCATATCGTCACCAATTACCATGTTATTCAGAATGCTGACAAAGCCACTGTTACGCTCAGCAATGGCAAAACGTACCAGGCTACGAAAGTTGGGCAGGCCCCTGAAAAAGACCTTGCTGTTTTAAAAATAAATATCCCTCGCGATGAACTCACCCCAATCCCGGTAGGAACCTCCATAAATCTACGGGTGGGGCAAAATGTCTATGCAATCGGTAACCCTTTTGGTTTAGACCAAACGCTGACGACCGGTGTTGTAAGTGCTTTAGGTAGGGAAATCAAATCTGTTGCAGGTATTCCCATCAGGGATGTTATTCAGTCGGATGCAGCAATCAACCCTGGAAACTCAGGAGGGCCATTGCTCAATTCTTCTGGTGAATTGATTGGCGTTAATACTGCCATTTATAGTCCTTCCGGTGCATCAGCTGGCATTGGGTTTTCTATTCCCGTCGATGTTGTCAATTGGGTTATTCCCGATTTGATCCAATACGGAGAAGTTAACCGGCCTTTAATTGGTGTAGAACTAACACGTCCTTTACGAAATATCTCTGGTGCAGTGGTGCTCAACGTGGTTAAAGACAGTCCGGCCGAAACAGCGGGGCTTATTGGCACCAAAGCAGATAACAACGGTAACATTATTTTGGGAGACATAATCGTTGCTGTGAACAATGATCCTATCACCACTAACAGTGATCTTTATCTTGCTCTAGAAAAATACCAAGCAGGCGACCAGGTAAACATCCGGGTAAAACGGGATGATCGTGAAGTAGCGGTTGCCCTAAAGCTAAGAGCTTCCGCTGAACAATAGATGCAGCGTATTTTGCCATCAGCATGACACGTTGCTGGGCTTTTTATACAAACATGAGTCATTAAATAGCTGAAAAGATTGATTTATCTGACTTTTGTAGAAAACCCCATGATTTCACTAATAGAAATCATGGGGTTTCTTCTTTAAGTATAGGTTTTGCGGTCGGTCAGCACGGATTTTGATGANNATTGCCATAAAATTAGCACGAGCAGTATCTGTTTGTAATGAACTCATGCTGAAAAAATCATCAGGCAAGACATCAATAGGCCGAGAAACAATCGTCCCAGGTGGCTTTATAGATGCATAAGTCGAACGAGCATAAACGGGTAACTCCCTCCATATACAACCCGATTCCTCAACAGATACTACCACTCCTTCAGATTGGACACGTAATTGAATTTGGTTAATTGTGTTATAAAAAAGCCAGGAAAACCTCAACTTTTCATCTTTTTGATTTATTTTTGCCGATCTATTGTCTGTATAAAACCGGAGGTGTCGTTCTTTCTGGCTCACCTTACGCAAAACTACCGTGCGCTGACTTACTTGACTTCCCGTTAAATTCGCGATAACCGGAAGTCGCCAAGGATGATTGTCCTCCTGTGAAGCTTTCTCCAATTGCTGCCAGGAATACATCCAAATCCTAGGTAAGTCATTAAAAATTTCCATCAAATTTTATTTTTTTTGCCTTTTTGAAAAAAAAAGCGAAATTTTNNATTTTTAATAGGTATTAGACTACTCTACCGAAATAAAAATTCACATATACAAGAAACTGATTAACAGCCTTTTGACCAGCAATTGTTAAAAAGTGTTAAAAAAAAGCTTACACCTAGTCTTAGTTGTGACCTTTTAAATGACTTGCGTCTGAATATCGAACAAAACAGAAACGACAATCGTTTCAAAAGCGCGCTAAAGAGCGCACACTATGCACAACGACTAGAAGGTTTTCATGATATGA
>NZ_JBOEFX010000057.1:18149-44554 GCF_050633125.1 Lewinella sp. | reverse complement strand
ATATGGGTTTTAGGTGTTTTTAGGAGGAGCTACAACAGCTCCTCTTTTTTTGTTGTTACTTAGTACCTTTGGCGAAAAAGAATGTATATTTTATTAATATCACTTGTTGTCGGGCTTTTTGTAGCTATGCTATTCGTCAATATTTACTTTAGGGTAAAAGTGATGAAATCTTACAGGGTCCTGGTTCAAAACCGTGTTGAGTTTGGAGCTAGCCACGTTTTCAGTAATCAAAAGATGGAAGAGGAGATACTTCCTCAGTATCCCCACCTTACAACCGAAATACAGACTTTTGCTAGCCATTTGCGCTACTCCATCAAGATGGCTACCGTCCTGTTGGTACTGATCACTATGTTTGGTGCCATTCTCATGTATTACGGCCGTGGATAGCAACTAATTTTCCCTACTTTTGCAGCCACTTGTTTTCAGCCTCTTATTTGTCGTACCAAGGATAATAATCGTCTTACACCTTACATTTCTCAACAAACCAAGCAGCTGTCAGTAAGTATTTACGTTTAACTAAGGAAAGAGCATATCTCTATTACTTCAAGCAAAACTCATGTTGAAAATTGGCGTTTTGGGAACCGGGCACCTAGGAAAGATTCATTTGAAATGTATTGGCTTGGCAGCTACTACCTATGAATTGGTTGGCTTTTACGACCCCGACCCGGATGTGGCGAAACAAGTAGCCGAAACTTATCAGACCAAAGCTTTCCCGGACGTGGCGGCACTTATTGCTGCCGTAGATGTTGTAGACATCGTCACCCCTACCACTACGCACTACGCGCTGGCGAAACAAGTTATCGAGGCAGGTAAGCATCTATTTATTGAAAAGCCTATTACCCACAAACTTGACGAAGCCAAAGCCTTGGTGAATTTAGCAAAAGCACAAGGGGTAAAAATACAAGTAGGTCACGTTGAACGTTTCAACCCAGCCTTATTGGCACTGGGAGATACGCCAGTTGCTCCTATGTTTATTGAAGCTCACCGATTGGCGGTTTTCAACCCTCGTGGTACCGACGTTTCTGTAGTTCTTGATTTGATGATTCACGATTTAGACATTATCCTCAGTCTTGTAGACAGTGAGGTCGCAGAAGTTCACGCCAGTGGTGTGGCGGTTGTCAGCGAAACCGTTGATATTGCCAATGCTCGAATTGCTTTTGAGAATGGATGTATTGCCAACCTAACGGCTAGCAGGATCTCTCTAAAGCAAATGCGTAAAGTCCGTTTTTTCCAAAAAGACGCTTATATCAGTTTAGACTTACTGGAAAAGCAAGCGCAACTGATTCGTCTTTATGACGACCAAGAAACGGTGCCTGAAAGTGGGCAACAATTTGAACTGCAGACCAATAGCGGACAAAAAACGATACACATGGATATGCCGGACATTGAGCCCGTCAACTCCATTAGGTTAGAACTGGAAACTTTTGCCGAAAGTATTCTCAACGATTCACGTCCCAAAGTGAGTGGAGAAGATGGCTACCGTGCTTTAGCCTTAGCTTATCAAATCACAGCAGCCATCGAAGAAAGCTTGCAAAAAAATGCGCTTAACTAATTACTGATTATGAAAAACATTTGGAAACTACTTGGGCTTCTCTCCCTTGTTTTTAGTCTTACAACTTGTGACCTGATCAACCCTGAGGAGGAAGTTCCCGCCTACCTTGAAATCAACGATTTCTCCCTGACGACCCAACCAGGTGCCCAAGGCTCCGATGATGAATTAATTACCGAGGTATGGGTCTTTGTGGACGGCACCTTCCTCGGAATGTATGACCTTCCGGCCCTCGTTCCTGTGCTCAAAGCAGGCCCAACCGAAATCCGACTAGAAGCAGGCATCAGGGACAATGGCATTGCTTCCTTTCCTGATATTTATCCCTTTTATGAACCTTACAAGGTAACGCTTGATCTCAAAGCCAATGAGACGGCCGTAATCAACCCTTCCACCAGCTACCTCAGCGAGGCCAAATTTGCCTTCATCGAAGATTTTGAAGATAATCGCCCTCGCGTATTTACGGAACTTGTTGCTGGAAATACCGAGTTGGAAAGAACTCAGGACGATGTATTTGAAGGCAATTATTCTGGCCGTTTTGCCCTTTCCCGCGAATACAGCCCGGTAGTCGAGATTGCCACATCCAGCCTATTTAGCGGCTTGCAGGAAGGAGGCGTGTATGTATACCTGGAGGTTAACTATAAATCCGATGCTCCTGTAGTTTGGGGTTTTGTCGGTGACCCTGATCCGATTGCCGGACCTCTGCGTTTTTATGACCCTGGTTTTTCTGCAAAAAACGAGTGGAACAAGATTTATTTCAACCTGAGTCAGCTTTTATTTAATACAGAATTTGATGAATACCAGGTTGGTTTCCAAGCTTTCTTACTGGAGGAAAGTCCAGATTCTTCTACGATTCTATTAGACAACATTAAACTTGTGCATTTTTAACCCAAGAAGGTGAGTTTGGCTTCCGCCACACCCCACAGCGTACGATATGAATAGACAGCGTACAATAGACACTTTTATTTACCGCATAGCCGACTACTTAACCGCGTTGCTAGCCTGGGCTTGCTTTTTCTTTTATCGGAAACAGTTAGAAGGTGTTCATCTGGGCTGGGAGGTTTTGAATGACCAAAATTTTATTCTTGGCTGCCTGCTGATTCCACTAGGTTGGATCTCCTTTTATGCCATCTTTGATCAATATCAGGATGTTTATCGCCTTTCCAGATTGGCAACACTAGCCAGAACGCTTTTCCTCAGTTTTTTCGGGGTTCTTTTTCTCTTTTTCACCTTAATTCTGGACGATTTTGTCACTAACTATAAAACCTATTATTCCTCTTTCCTGACCTTGTTTTTTCTTCATTTCACCTTCACTGCTGTAGTGAGAATGGTGCTACTCACCCGTGCCAGTTGGAAATTAAAGGCAGGCAAAGTCAAGTTCAACACGCTTATCATAGGAGGTAACCAGAATGCAGTAGAACTCTATCAGGAAATCATCAACCAAGAGAAAAGCCTCGGATATCATTTTGTGGGCTTCATTGATGCTAACGGAAACAGCACCAACGAACTGGCCGAGAACCTGACTGCGCTGGGCAAAATCGAAGACCTGGCTGCGGTTATTCAAGAATACACCATCGAAGAAGTCATCATCGCCATTGAGACCTCGGAGCACAACCGGCTTCGGGAAATGATGAATATCCTCTTTGACCTGGATCGCAACATTCTGGTGAAGATTATCCCTGACATGTATG
The DNA here is from genome assembly GCF_050633125.1 of Lewinella sp. Lineage (NCBI taxonomy): Bacteria > Pseudomonadati > Bacteroidota > Saprospiria > Saprospirales > Lewinellaceae > Lewinella > Lewinella sp. The sequence continues at coordinate 41,317 of NZ_JBOEFX010000057.1, read as the reverse complement.
ACATATTATTGGGCACAGTGAAAATGAACCATGTTTACGGTGCAGTGCTCATTGAGATAAGTAGGGAACTCATGCCCCGATGGCAACGACTCATCAAACGAGGCATTGACATTTGTGCTTCTGCTGTGATGTTGGTACTCTTAGCACCGGTTTACGCTTATGTAGCCCTCCGGGTTAAGGTATCTTCAAAAGGCCCTATCATTTATCAACAAGAAAGAATAGGGCTCAACAAGCAGCCTTTCATGATCTACAAGTTCCGGTCTATGCCAACGGATGCGGAATATCAGGGCCCACAACTGAGTTTTGATGGCGATAATCGCTGTACTCCTTGGGGAGCAGTTATGCGCAAGTGGAGATTAGATGAACTACCCCAATTCTGGAATGTACTCAAAGGAGATATGTCGCTGGTAGGCCCGAGACCCGAACGCCAGTATTATATAGACCTCATCGTAGCCAAAGCGCCACATTACAAGCATTTGCTGAAAGTTAGGCCAGGCATCACCTCCTGGGGGCAAGTCAAATACGGCTACGCCAGTAATGTAGATCAAATGGTTCAACGACTAAAATTTGATATCCTCTATATCGAAAATATGTCGCTGGCGCTCGATTTTAAGATTATGTTCTACACCCTTCTTGTGCTCTTACAAGGAAAAGGGAAATAGTTTTCCAAAAAATGCTTTTCTTGGGTTTAGTATTACGTACAAACCAAACTAGCACCCTTCATGCTACCTATTCAAAAGCGACTAAGTAATTTTTTCTACGGTATCCTTAGCCTACCCTCCACCGCACTGGGCTTTGCCCTATCGGTACAGATATCGGCATTGAGCTGGCTACTGAGCACCAAGTATGAACTGGCCATTGATGAAATTGGATTGGTATGGGCAGCAGGGCCTATAGCCGGTATTTTTGGCCAAATCATTTTTGGAGTGCTCAGCGATCGGGTATGGTTTTGGGGTGGCCGGCGACGACCATTTATAGTCATTGGAGGAATACTAGCAGCCTTGAGTTTATTGGCGCTTCCCAATCTGGAGATTATTTCCAGCAGCCTTGGTTTAGAAGGTATTCTAGGGGTAGCTATTGCGGTTGCGCTCGCGTTAGACCTGTCTATTAATGTGGGCTTCAACCCTACCCGTTCTATCATTGCCGATGTTACACCGGAGGGTGCCGAACGCACCAAAGGATTCACTTATATGCAAACCATATCGGGCACCTTCGGGATGATGGCTTATGTCATTGGTGCTGTTTTAGACAAATACTGGTTGATCTATATTGGCGCAGGCCTGGTGTTATTGTTTACTGTAATTCCTCCCTTTTTCATTGAGGAGCCTCGTGATTTTGAGGAAGAAGCCGATAAAGAAGAAAGCGGTGGCTGGTTGGAAAGCTTGATGGCTATTCGCCCCTTGTGGGGCTTCCTTATCTATGCATTGTATCGCATTCCTGTCCGAATTTTTGAGTGGGAAATCAATAATTATTACGTAGAATACTTGTGTGTTGGTCTTACCGCTTTTCTGGTTATTCAAACCTTGTCGCAAAAAGAGGAAGGTAAGCCGTTGGCGGTTGCCAGCCGGATTGGTTTTCAAAAAATATTGGCCGCCCACAGCTTTACATGGATTGGTGTTCAAACCATGTTTATCTATATGTTTGCCTTCTTGCAATACCGCTTACCAGATTTAGACAACGATGGCGTTGGGCGAGTAATTGACATTTCTTTTCTGGTACTCAATGGCATCGCTGCATTCCTCCCTGCCTTCCTGCTGGAGCCTTTAACTCGGAAAATTGGTCGTGTTCGTACTCATCTTATTTGTGTTGGAATCATGACGATTGGTTACCTGGGGTTATGGCTGATAGGCACTAGCGCCAACATGATTTACCTTCTGATGGTCGTCATCGGTATTGGTTGGGCAGCGACTATTAGCCTGGTCTTTGCGATCATGTCGCAAAAGGTGGAAGCTAAAAAAATGGGTCTCTACATGGGGCTATTCAACCTCTCGGTGGTCTTGCCACAATTGGTGGCCAGCCTCGGCATCGGTGAATTCCTCAAAGAAGCCGACGACAAAAGTCTAACCTTCCTTATTTGTGCCGTATGCCTTGGCGTGAGTACCCTGGCCTGGAGTTTGGTAAAAGAAAACGAGGAAGAGGTGGCTGAAATTTGAACCACCAAAGAGCACCAAGATTTTTGAACCAAAAAAGAGATTATAAGGACATTTAAGAAGCACCAATGGGGTTTTAAAACAATGCGCCACCGTATCTCAACAGATACAGCAGCGCATTATAAACTCCATAGCGTTGGCTTTCAGGCTTTCCCTATCGGAGAATAGAGAAACTGATTATTTCTCCAAAGTCATATCCAGCATCAAGTCAATCTCGAAATCGAGGCCAAAGACGGGATCAGAACCTGATTCCTTGACATTGGCTACCAAATCGATTTGGGTATCAGGAGAGTAGCTGGTATCAAACTCGATAGTTTCCACGTCGTTTTCATCACCAGCATCAATATCACTCATGGTTAAGCGACCATCTACAACGGTATATGTACCGCTGCCAATACCGCCGGTGACTTCTTCCGTTTCTGTTTCACCATCTACAGTGGTGGTCAGGGTATAATCTCCGGTAGAAGTCCAGTTTCCTGTAGCATCAAATGTAACAGTGACAGTACTATTGCTAATGGTAGATACAGACTTCGTAGTTTCGAAGACTCCGGCAAAGCCAATCCCTACATCGGCATCAGCATCGTAGGCGGTAAGGTTCCAGGTGCCTACAATAGCCTCATCGTCTAATTTTACTTCCGGGTCGTCCTTATCACAAGAAGAGAAAGAAAAAAGGCCGACCATCAAGAGCGCATAAAATGAAAATTTCATAAAAAAGGATTTTTTGTAAAGTGTAAGATTGTTTACCCTTGATTGTGTCTAATTTAAAAAGGTAATCATCAGAGGTGAAAATTCTTTTAAAAAAATCAATCCTTTCTTTTCTACAGCTTCTCATAAATAGCCAAAAGCTTCTTTTCTTCCTCTTCCCAAGTCAGGTATTTTGCTGCCTGTAGGTTGTTTTTCTGAAGCAGAGCGTAGCGATCAGGGTTGTTGAAAAGCGTTTGGATCGCAGTGGCAATGGTATTGACTTCCAAATCAGAGAGTAATTCGAAAGTATCGTACTGATCGTGCAGAGCGCGGTATTCCGGAAAGTCCATGTGTAAAGCTGGGACGCCCGACTGGATATAGTCGAAGGTTTTGTTGGCCAGAGAATAGTAATAACTCAAACCGGTATTCTCGAGTAGATTGAGGCCTAACCAAGCTTTCTCGGTAAGCGCGGGAAGCCCTGCGGGAAGCACAAAGCCGAGAAAATGGACGCGGTCTTCGAGTTGATGATCAATGACCAACTGGTGAAGTTTTTGCTCTAAGTCACCAGAACCAGCAATGTGGAGAACGAGCATTGAAGGTAGTTGTTTCATCGCCAAGATGGCCGCTTCGAGGCCACGACCTTCATTGAGCATCCCTTGGTAGAAAATGATTTTTTCATCAGGAACAACCTCTATACTCGGGGCGGCTTGGCGATAAGGTACATTGCGTACTACTGCAAAAGGGGTTCCGTAACGTTCCGTCATTAATTCGGCCAGTGCTGGCGCAACAGTATAGGCATATTTGAGAGAAGGGATGATCCAATCCCCCAAAGCAGACCAAAGTCGCTGTACCTTGGGGCGGCGAACGACTTCTGGGACTTCTGTAAAATATTCGTGCGCATCGTAGACGCAAACAGGGCCCTTGAGGCGACTGATAAGGTAAGCGGGTAGCAACGTGTCAAGGTCGACGGCATTGATAATCGCTGCCTTTTGCCGGTAGAGGTAATACAGTAAGCGGAGATTGTACTCGAGATAAAACAGCTTGCCGGCATGAAACCGACAACGCAGGCGATGCTGCTGAAAAGAATGATTCACCAATGGGCGGGAATGGGGCAAGAGCCTCCCCACCAGTGTGACCTGGTGCCCCGCAGCTTGCAGTGTACTGCAGATACGGATCATGCGCTGATCCTGACTGAGGTCATTGGTGACGGTACAAATTATACTGGACATAGGGCGAAGATACATTGGCGGGGGATTTGAACGACCAAAGGCGCTGTTTTTTTTACCACATAAGACACAGAGACGTTTTTTAAACAAAATCGACCTCAGCAAAGCCAAACTATACGACTATGTGGTGAAACTAATCTAGACACCTTTTACCACATAGGGATGTTTTTTTTGAACTATAGAAGGACATAGAAGAGATTATAAGGGACTGGCCCAACAGAGCAAATTCGTGGATTTGCCCGACATATGGGGTCTGCCTCATAAGATACAATCTACGACGAACGAGTTCCTGTCGGGTAAAAAGGCTAATTCATGAATTTGCCTTTTTACCCGATAGGCAGCAACCAAGAAGGGGGTGTTTTTGTTGTAATGGTCTGGTGCCAAAAAGGGGGTGCTCGCGCAAGCTGCCTGGAAGGCCCGCGCGAAGCGAGGGGACCGTAGGACGGAACGAAGTGAACCCTGGAAGAGAGCGACCCCAAAGGGGATGCGCCCAAATAAAAATAACCCGCGAAATAACGGTAGTGATGATAGGATGGAGATTTAAGCATTTTGTGCCCGGTGAGGAAGAAGGGAGCCTTTTTGATCAGTTGCTGAAGCTGTTTCAGGAGCTGATTGTGTATACCTCTGGGGATGTGGCCGAGTCGCTATCGTGGCTGACGCAACTGGATAAAGAGCATAACCTGACCAATGAAGACTACGGGATGGCGGACTTTATTCAGGACCTGATAGACAAGGGGTATATTCAACCACAGGATTCGCAGAACCCTAATTTTGTGCCTTCTGCAAAGTTGGAACTGGAGCTAAGAAAGAAAGCACTGACCGATATTTTTGGCGACATAAAAAAGACTAAACGCGGCAACCACAATACCCGCTATGGCGGTGGTGGTGACGAGCCTACCTCGGAGTTGCGGCCTTACGAATTTGGCGATCCGCTGGATCAAATAGCCATTAGTGAGAGCCTACGCAATGCACACATCAACCACGGCATTGATGATTTCAGGCTGACCAACGACGACTTGGAGGTGCGGGAAACCCACTACCAAAGCCAGATGAGTACCGTGTTGATGATTGATATTTCGCACTCGATGATTCTGTACGGTGAAGACCGGATAACACCCGCCAAGAAGGTAGCCATGGCGCTGAGTGAATACATTACGACACGGTTTCCGAAGGACACGCTAGACATTATCGTGTTTGGTAACGATGCGTGGCCGATTGAGATCAAAGACCTCCCCTATTTGCAGGTAGGCCCTTACCATACCAATACCGTTGCTGGCCTAGAGCTGGCTATGGACATCCTCCGTCGCCGACGCAACCCCAACAAGCAGGTGTTTATGATCACGGACGGGAAGCCGACCTGTCTGAAGCGTGGAAAGAAGTACTACCAAAACAGTTTTGGGCTGGATCGTAAAATTGTAAACCGGACGCTGAACCTGGCTGCTCGCTTGCGCAAAGTGAATGTGCCTGTGACTACCTTTATGATTGCTCGCGACCCCTATCTGGTGGAATTTGTGGAGCAGTTTACGAAAGCCAACAACGGCAAAGCATTCTATAGTAGCCTGAAAGGGTTGGGCGAATTTATCTTCCGGGATTACAAGAACAACAAGAAGAAGCGGTAGCCCGTTTACTTAGACATTGGGTTGTTGAATAACCCGACCGGAAAATCTGTAAGAATTGAAATACGTACTATTTACACTGCTGCTGCTCACCCTGGGTAGCTCGACCAATACACTGTGGGCCCAAAATCGCCTAAACGCTGAAGACACTAAGTATGTTAGCGCCGTAGAAGATACGCTGGGCTTGCTGGCTTATGCGTTTGTGAATGACTCGCTGGAAGAAAATCGTTTTCTGGCCGTGCGGGCTTTTATTCCAACATTGGTAAAGGCGCTAAAAAAGCCGGGGAGCTTCTCCTACCCTTTTGATCAGCTCAACAGCGTGTCTATCCAATATCCGGCGGATAGTACTTTCCGGATTTTTACTTGGCAACTCTACGTCGATAAAGATACTTACCGCTACTTTGGTGCAATACAGATGAACAGCGACGAGCTGAAGCTCTTTCCCTTGGTAGACCGCTCTTTTGAGATGGAAGAAGAGCTAGACGCTGCGGCCTTGAGTGCCGATCGCTGGTACGGCACTGTTTATTACAATTTGCACACAGTTGCTTATGGCGACCAAACTTACCATTTGCTTTTCGGGTATGATGGCTATGAGTTTTTCCGCAAACGGAAGGTTGTAGACGTCTTGCGGTTTGTAGATGGGAAGCCTGTATTTGGTGCTCCCGTGTTTGTAAAACAAGAGAGCGACGGCAGCTTTACGCAAAAGAACAGGCTGTTGCTAGAGTACTCGGCTGCTGCCAGTGTACGATGTAACTACGATCCGGCATTGGACTTGCTGATGTTTGATCACCTGACCATGATTGGCGGAGAATACGGGGAAGGCCCGGTACAAATTCCTGACGGTACTTATGAGGCTTATCGCCTAAACAATGGCAAATGGGAATACGTAGAAAAAGTATTTGATCAAATTCTCGACGAAGCTCCTCGTCCGAGTCCAGTATTAAATGGCCGCTCCGGCAAGGATTTGATTGGGAATGGGGGGAGGTAAGGGGTTAGGTGGTTGATGGTTGATAAAAACCTTTACACTTACCTAACTTTTACACCTTCTAAAACGCCGACAAACTGGGCGAACTCTTGGGCGTGCTTTTTCATTACGATCAAGGTGTCTTCGTGGGTGACCTCGCCGGCAGTGTTCATCAGTTGGGCGATACTAGAAATAGGGAGCTGGTTGGGCATGGTTGTTGCCCCTAAATAATGGAGGACTCCTGCCAAGTGACTCATTCCTCGCAAATTACCCGCACGGCCGGTGGATACACCTACCAAGGCAGCTTTTTTGCCTTTGAAATTGCGGGCATAATTTCGGACAGAGCAAGCATCAATAAATAATTTCAAGACACCAGGGAAGCTGCCATTGTACTCCGGACTGATAAAGACGAAACCATCAGCAGGCAGGATATATTCGTCTTGAATTTTAGTCAAATCTGGATGTTGCCCCCCTTCTTCATACATTGCTGAAGACAACCAAGTTTGAGGAATATCTTCCAACGCAAGGAAACTAACTTCCTCTTTTCCTATCAATTCAGATAAAAATTCGTAATATTTATGGGCAAAGGCTCTACACCTGCTACCTTTACGATTTGTTCCGGAGATGACCGTAATCATTAACTTTGCTTGAATTTATTATATACCCTTTACGATGTAATTTTACTGCGTGTCGGGTAAAGCTTAACATAGGTGAAAGCAAAAGGTTGTATTTTCACCTTGTAAACTCAGGAACCTAAATCTACAAAAAACCTTCTCGATAATGAAAGTAACCTACTACGGGCACGCTTGTGTAGCCATTGAGACCAAAGGAAAAACTATACTATTTGACCCTTTCATTTCTCCCAATGAAAAAGCAGCTCATATTAATGTGGATGATATTCATGCAGATTTCATTTTACTGACCCACGCGCACATCGACCATGTTGCTGACACAAGAGCTATTGCGGCCCGTTGTGGTAGTAAGGTGATCAGTAATTATGAGATCGCTATGCATTATGGAGTCAAAGGCATTGCCCATCACCCTATGAATCATGGCGGCAAAGCCAGCTTTGAATTTGGTACAGCCAAGTATGTTAATGCGGTGCATACCAGCAGTTTCCAGGATGGTTCTTACGGCGGGCAGCCAGGAGGCTTTGTCGTATGGAATGAAGAGGGCTGCTTCTATAATGCCGGGGATACTGCACTAACGATGGACATGAAATTGATCCCGATGACTTGCCCAAAGTTAGATTTTGCGTTATTTCCAATTGGTGATAATTTCACCATGGGATACGAAGATGCTGTACTGGCAGCCGAGTTTGCGCAAGTCGATAAAGTCATTGGAATTCACTACGATACCTTCGGATATATTGAAATCGACACCGTTGCAGCAAAAAAGGCTTTTGCAGATAGCGGAAAAGAGTTAATTTTGCTGTCGATTGGAGAGAGCATTGATATCTAACCTCGTTTTTTCCAGTTTCTAAACAGCTTACAGGATACCTTTAAAATACTTATTTAATCTCCATTTCGCTTTATGGGAAAAGTCATTGCTATTGCCAATCAGAAAGGAGGAGTCGGTAAAACGACTACTGCTATTAACCTTGCTGCCAGTCTGGCAATCTTGGAAAAGAAGGTACTCCTCATTGATGCGGACCCGCAGGCCAACGCTTCTTCGGGTGTGGGTGCTTTGGAAGAAGATGTAGACACCTCGCTTTACGACTGTCTCATCAATAATCTAGAGCCGCACGACGCCATTTACGAAACAGACACTCCTAACCTGCACCTGATGCCATCGCACATCAATCTCGTGGGTGCAGAGCTGGAGTTGGCCGGCTACGAGGATCGTTCGTTTGTACTCAAAGGTGTTGTAGACAAAGTGAAGGACGATTATGATTATGTATTCATTGATTGTCTGCCTTCTTTGGGTATCGTTACTATCAACGCACTTACTGCTGCTGACTCTGTTTTGGTGCCTGTGCAGTGTGAGTTTTTCGCACTGGAAGGGCTTTCAAAGCTACAAAACAGCATTAATCTGGTGAAGGAAAACTTCAATCCGGATATACAGCTGGAAGGTATTCTCATGAGTATGTACGATAGCCGCTTGCGGCTGGCTAACTTGGTAGTAGACAAGGTAAAAGAAATTTTTGGAGAACAGGTATATGATACCATCATCCACCGTAATGCCCGTATTGGCGAAGCTCCTAATATGCACATGCCCATCGTACTTATCAATGCCAGTAGCCGTGGTGCGGTCAACTTTTTGAATTTGGCCCAAGAATTTTTACGTAAGAATAATGATGTGTTGGTGTAGGTTCTCTCTTCATTATTCCTTTGATTTAACATGAATAAACAGGTAAGCCCTATAGTATGGCAAAGAAATTAGGATCAAAAGCTTCGAAACAACAATTAGGATCAGGTATTGACGCTCTCTTTGGAGGAGGAGGTACCAGCCGTGCTAGAAAGGCGGAAGTAGATAAAGCTATTGCAGAAAACCCCGCAGAAGTGGTACGGGAGCTGGCCAAGAAATTTGCATTGATTCCTCTTGCTCACATTGAACGCAACCCGGATCAGCCTCGCTACGAGTTTGATGAAGAAGCACTAGGTGAATTATCTGACAGTATAAAAATCCATGGTATCATCCAGCCGCTTACGGTACGTTACCTGGAACCTAAGCGCTATCAGATCATTTCTGGAGAACGCCGTTGGAGAGCATCAAAGTTGGCGGGCCTAGAGGAAGTACCTGCCTACATTCGCGTTGCCAATGACCAGACGCTACTGGAGATGGCTATCATCGAAAACATCCAACGGGAAGACCTTAACCCCTTGGAAATCGCCAACTCTTACAACCGCCTGAAGCAGGAATGTGAGCTTACTGACGAGCTCCTTGCCGAACGCGTGGGTAAGAAAAGAACGACCATCACTAATTATCTGCGACTCCTCAATTTGCACATCAGCGTACAGGACTCACTCCGTAAGGAGCAGGTTTCCATGGGGCATGCAAAAGCGATTGCGGGCTTAGACATCCTTCTACAAGCCGACTTCCTTAAAGAACTGATCAATAAAAAATGGTCGGTTCGTCAAACAGAAGCACAAGTTAAGGCGTACCAAAAGCCTAAAAAGGCCGTTAAGAAAGCAGAAGTAAAGGTTGCCAATAAGCACCAGGCAGAATACGATAAGATTCTGCAAGACTTCAAAGCCTTTTTTGGTAGTGGTAAAATAAAAATCCAGCTAGAGGACAAAGAAACGGGCAAAGGGCATGTCGTTATTCCTTTTGACGACCATGACCAGCTGACGGATTTATTTAAGTGTGTAGAGCAGTAAGCTTACCCCAATCAGGTATCGCGCAAAGCCGCAGAGCCCGCAGAGTTTTTTTTTACAAGTGATGACAAGTAGATACCTTTTGACCGCCGCTCATAAGGTAACCGTTATTGAATAATTTCAGCGCAGTAGAATATGCCACATTGGAAAAAATATTGCTGGGTGCTCCTTTGTCTTCTGGGGCAACAGTTTTCCGGTTTGTCGCAAGAAGTGGATAGTTTACCAACTGCTAACCAAGGCCTTGCAAAGGAAGTGGATCTGGCATTGACCATCCAGGAGCCAAGAACCTATGTACCGCGTACTGCGTTGATGTGGTCGATAGTACCTGGCGGTGGGCAGATTTATAATCGCCGTTGGTGGAAGGTGCCGCTGGTATTTAGTGCCTTCTCCGGTGTTTTTGCAGTACTAGATTTTAACCAAAGCAACTACCAGCGTTTCAGAGATGCCTATCAATTGGAACTCGCTGGCGAGGAACATGAATTCTCTAGTCGGGGCTATGATGCCAGCAGGTTGCTGGTATTCAGAGATAATTTTAACAAATCCCGGCAGACCAATTATTTTATGCTTTTGGCCGTTTATCTACTTCAGGGGGTCGAAGCCTATGTGGACACCCACTTGCGCAATTTTGACATGGATGAGGATTTGAGCCAATGGCAAGTGATGCCGGTGATCATTCCAGGAGGCGTAGGGCAAAGCCCAAATGTGGTACTCCAAGTCCAATATTCTTTCTGATTATTCGTTTTCGTTCGAGTTCGTGCTGTTCCTTAATAGTGCATTGTTAACTTAAACACCCCAAAAAATGGCGCGCTTACCACTTCTCTTACTGACTTTTTTATTAGGTTTTTCTTCCCTGTTGGCACAACGCTATTCAGGCATTGGTGTTAACCTTTTTCCTAATTATTCTCATCGACGTATTGTTAATTTGGACCTCAACATGATAGGCCAGGCTGATTCATTGGAAACTAGTGAATTTGCCCGCCCATCCTACGCCGGAGGAATTGTACTAAGCTACAGAGGCAAAAAAGCCGGCGTGCAAGTAGGCTTAAACTACAGTCAAACCGGCTACCGCGGTAAACGAACGCCTATAGCATTCAACGACCCCAATCGAGCCAATTTCGACGATGAACAATACAGCTTCCGTGCTCAAAATATTGAGATTCCTTTCTCCGTCCTATTCTATCAAAACCTTTCCGAAAAAGACGACTTCTTCTTTTCACTAGGCAGTGGACTCAGCTACAACCTCAGCAATCAGGACATCATCACCCGTTTCAATGGAGAATCTAGTGCAAGAGAAGTCAATACTATTGACAGCGACGATTTCCGCAAGGTCAACTACTGCTTTCAAACCTCTATGGGCTGGGAGCATAAACTCTCACAGAATATGTTGTTCAGCATTGCCCCTACTTTTCGGCTATGGCTCGCTGGTATCTATCGAGATTCTTTGCTCAACCGAAACCTCTATCAGTTTGGCCTAAGGGCCACGGTGAGGTTTGATCGGGAATTGGAGGTTTTTTGATGGTTTTTGACAGTGTAAGAGTGTAAAGGTGTATAAGTGTAAAAGTGTAAAAAAGTTGGGTGCGCCAAATACTTCCGACTTCTCACTTCCCATCTCCGGCTTTGGAAAGGAACTGATCCCGAAACAATGCCAATACTGATAATAGGAAGGGCCGGGGATGGGGCTAGAGGGCGCCACGAGTGCCGAACCATCAAACCAACAACCATCAACTATCTAACCACTATTTCGACTTTGCTCCAACGCTTCCAGCTTGCGTTCCAGCCAGGCACGGTTGAAAATTGAGTCGGTTTGTTTCATGTCCTCTTTAATTTTGGCCAGGCGCTGGGTGGCTTGATCGATGTCCATGTAAGAATACTGCGCGCGTAACTTGGCCAAGCGGCGGGTGAGTCGAAAAAGATGGTAGTAACCGTTACGCCGCGAATCCGCCAGCAGGCGATTACGTTGGAGATATTGCCGAAAAGACTCCACCAGGGCGTGGAGTGCTTCAAATTCATCTAGTTCATAGTAAGTACGTAGCAACAGGGCCTTGGCACCAAGGTTATACCTCAGGTCACTGTATTCAACCTGTGTGAGTAACTCCAATACCTTACCAAACTCTCCTACTGCGTGGCAATAAGCTGCTTTATTAAAACGATAGGCATTTTCTGCCGAGACAGGAGCCAAAGCTTCCTTCTGCGTCTCAATAAAATGGTCTACCCATTCTAGTTCGCCTAGTCGAAGGGCAGCGGTAACTATATTTTTGTAATGCCATTCAATTAAATAACCGCCTTCATGAAGCAATTCTCGTGCTAGCTGAGCATTGTATAAGCCAAATAACTCGCGAAGAAAGGGCAATTCGTTGCGATTAATTCGCGCAATACAGAAGTTTTGCAAATAATTATAGATAGCTGTAAGCTCGTGTGTTTGAAATCTACTTTCATTTTGTTGAAAAATCACAAGGGCTGCCTGATAAGCACTCAAGGAGGGCTGATCCATCATTTGGTACAGTTGATAATACACTTGTACCGCAGGAGCTTTGCGGTATGCTTCGGGATTGAGGCGGAGCTCTTCCAAGACCCCTTCCAAGAGACGAGCGGAATAATCGCCCTGCAAAATCTGGCGGCGCATTTGCAGCTGCACCGCGTCCCGTAATTTTTCCAAAACGTAATATTGATCCAAGGCGTGCTCTTTCTCCACCAAACTCTGGTCTTGGGCACGCGGCTCCCATACCGTATAAAACTCGTTCGCTTCTTCGGCCAATGCCATTACCTGACGGTAATAATCGGTGTCTCTATGACTGGTATTATGGAGCGTTTTTTTGCTCTTTTTGAGTTGTCGTTCGTAAATGGCCCATTGCCGGCGTTCACGCAAGGCGATCAGTAACAATTGTTCCCTTTGCGGGTTCTGAGCGAGTTGCTCCTCGATTAGAAAGTTTTCACAAAGCCGCCATGCATACGTAAACAGAAGCGCTACCTTGGATTGATCAAAAGTATCCTGGGGAAAAAGCTTCTTCCAAATCAATTTCCGATCACAAAGCCGTTCAGGGAACTCGGGGAAACATTTATCTAAATAAGCTACTAATGCTTGCGTCGCTTCGTGCTTGTGGTGGTAGGGAGACAGCGAAAACTCCGTAAAGCGGGTCATCTCTTTACGTGAAAAGGTTTTTAATACATTTAGCAAATGATGATTGTGCATGTTTTTTCTCAATAAAAAAAGATCATTAAATCCTAACTATCAATTCATTACAAAAAATAAACTTCCATTTTTTATCAAAAATAGGAATACAAAATACTAAAAATTACCTTATACAAACAGCACATTTGTATTGTCACCAGTTTAAAATGATGCCAACATGAACAATATCCCACGTAACTTCTTCTTATTCTGCTGTTTGCTGATCACCCTTCAAGTGATTGCACAGCCTACAAATTGCCTTGATTTTACTGAACCAGAAATCGGCACAGTCTTCAGCCAAGAGGATGGCAATACCCCTGACGAAGTCGTCTATCAATATGATGGTGTAAACCTAAGCATAGGCTTTTTTACCGACCAGAACGGCAACACCAGCTTTGATCGAATCGAGGTGATTGATCCTTTTATCGAAGACTTCACGGCACCTTCTCTGTACATCAATTATTCCACTGCTACCTTCCAATATGCTGATCCGGTAAACACCCTTTGTTTTACAGGATTCCTCAGCGGTCATGAAATCAATTTTGGTATCAATGGTGAAGTAGGTGTCTTTGAAAGCCTCCTAGACCCTAACATTCAGGAGGAATGGCCTGATTATGATATTGTTATCACTCCCCTAGGAAACACTCCCGGAAGCTTGGTATCTGTGTGTATTTTTGGCCCAATCGAGACATTTACCATTGGTGGCATTGAATTTTTATTAGATGATGTATGTACTGATGAATTTATCGATTGCGCCTTCAACGAGCCCAATCTACAGGCTTTTTGCCAAAACAGTGGGGCTATCGGCCTTAGTCTGGACTTTGGTGCTATTATAGGTGCCAATGATTTTGTAGACGTCTATATTGGAGATGAATTCTACGGCTTCTACCCTACCGAAGCCTTTCCGCTTGTACTGGAAGATGCCATTCCTTCCGGACAACAAAACACCGTAAATGTTACCGTGTGTATAAACGACATTCCTGAATGCTGCTACACCGAGGCTATAGCACTCCCTACGTGTACCGATGAAAGCTGTATCACCTTTTCAGAGATAATACCGGGAACTACCTATGATCCTGACACAGATGTGGAACCTGGTGATGTGATTATGGAATTCCCTGGTGTAAATGTGAGCATGGGGCTCTATAGCAATGCAAATGGTGGCAGTGAGTTTGATGAAATTCGAGTTATCGAACCCTGGATTTCCAATCTCGATGCACCTTCCATGTACATTAACCTTGCCACTGCGACTTTCTCCTATGCTACACCGGTAACCTCTGTATGCTTTAATACGACTGTAAACACCTTACCCTTAAATTTTGGGATAAACGGTACCGTTAACGTTTATGACAACTGGTTAAGTCCAGAGTTGCTAACGGCGTTTTCTGACCATATTATTACTGTTACACCTCATGGGCCTAATGCCAATGGGCTGGTGAGTGTGTGTATTACAGGCCTTATTGAAAACTTCACCATCGGTGGAATTGAGCTACTGGTGGATGATGTTTGTAGCTATGATCCCATCTGTGCCATTAGTAACTTACAGGTGTTACAATACAACTGTCAGGAAGATATTCAACCTTACCGTTTCCTTCTTACGTTTGACCACAACCGAGCGCCACTAGACTCCTTCAACTTGCGTGTTGGTGGCGAATTTTATGGCCGTTACGCTTACGGCGACCTCCCTCTTAGCGAACTAGAAATAGAGGTCGACCCTGGCACAGCACTGCAATTCCTGGTTCGTGATGTAAATGCCGAAAATTGTGCCGAAGACCTTACAGTCTTAACACAAAGCTGTGAATCTGTCTGTGATGATTTTGCGGCAACGATTCTTGGTATTGAATGTGCCGGCCCGGAGGGTTATCAAATTTCGCTGGTTATCACCAGTCCTATGGTTGGCCAGTATGTAACCATGGAAGGGCTGAGTAATGGCATTATCTACGGAGGTGCTCAAACACACCCTTCTTTGGTTCAAATTGATCTATTTGGAACCCCAGACCCTGAAGGCTACATCCTCGCAGATAGTCTTAGTGGGTGTTCTACCGTCATAGGGCCACTAGATTTCAACCCGGAAGACTGCTACGAGTGTGAGCTATATGACATCGTTATTGAACCTACAGATTGTAATCCCAACAACGTTTATGGTGTGACCATTGATCTGATGAGCACCAATGAAGCAGAGCCATTGCTCGTAATTCTTGACGGTAATCAAACCTTTGGGCCTTTCTTTCCATCAGAGTTCCCCGTGACTGTAGGTACACTGGTTGGTAATCCGAATGAGGTTGTTACTGTTGAAATCATCAGTATTAATGGCCAGTGCTCATACTTTACTGAATTCATACAAAACTGTCAAAGCTGTCAAAACTTCCAGGCAGAATTCGTTAATATTGAGTGTTTTTCCGATGACTCCTTATTGGTGCAGCTATATGTTTTCGGTGTAGAAGAGGGCGAGCCATTAAGGATCACAAGTAGCGCGCATCCCGACTTCGTCTATGAAGGCCTATTCGTTTCCAACCCTGTAGAATTACTTATCCCGCTTACCAACTCCAACTCTTTATCCTTTTTCGTGCAAGCACAAGGTATTGATTGTGAGACCCAAAGCAATGACCTCCAGGTGCCCGTAAACTGTGGAGATCACTGCTCCGACTTTATCGCCGAGCCGCTGGGACTTGACTGTGACCCCAACAACTTTCTTCATCTCTCTTTTGAACTCTATGGTATTGAACCAGGGGAACCACTACGTATTACAACGGGCCCTCCCTCCAACACCTTCATCACAGAATTGACATTCTCAGGCAACCCTATTCAGGTTTCAATACCCCCTATAGCAGGGCAAGATGTGCTCACGATAGTAGTGCAAGCGCAAGGTATTGATTGTGAAACAACAATATCTCTTACCATACCAGAGGATTGCCAGGGTAACTGCAACAACTTCACCGCTGATATTCAATTTATTGAATGCTACGAAGGCGTTCCTTACACGAACTTATCAATCATCCTTACGGGGGTTGAACCAAACAGCCAAGAGGTAGTAATTCAAAACGCGAATACTGGCACCCTTCACGTCATCCAATTAACAACGAACCCCTTTGTGATTCCTTGGCCAACAGCCGATGAAGGAACGCTCCTGATCACAGAACTTGGTAACGGTTGCACAACAGAGGTAGTTTTTGATGCTCCTGAAGATTGTAACGACAGTTGTGATGGCCTCTTTGATGTCATCCAAGTTTCCTGCAGTGAAGGCAACCCCGTCTTTACCTTCACGGCACAAGGTCCATTCGGACTACCCTTCTTCGTTAGAGCAGGAGGCCAGGAATATCCCTTCGTGTACGGGCAGGACAGCTATGAATTGATTATTGATGGTAATCCTAATGCATTCACCTACGAACTCCGCTACCGCGATCAGCAGGCAGGATGTGTACAAGAAGTATTGGTAGACAACCCATGTTTCTGCTTTATAGAAGTTATCTCTGCTACCCCTACGGAATGTAATGGCGACGGGCAATTCTTTATCGACCTAACCTTCCAAGGAGGAGCAAGCTGGGGCAACGGTCTCTTCCTTGTAGAAGCAGGAGGCTACAGCCAGACCTTTGAAGAAGGCACTGTTAGTACTACTTTTGGTCCTTTCCCCAGCGGCACCGTAGATATTATCATCACAGAAATCGTTAGTGGCGACTGTGCAGAAGTAGTGGTGGTAGAGCAAATTTGTGAGCCAATAGATTGCGAAACCTCCAACCTCGTCATTGAAGGCACCAATTGTAACAACAACGGCGATTACTTCCTTCACATAGATTTCGACGCCAATATAAATGGGCCTTTTGTTGTCTTTAATGAGGCAACAGGAGAAAACCAAACTGTTACATTAGATCAGCTGCCCGTACAATTTGGGCCATACAATATCAATGAAATCCAAACGTCTCTGATTATTGTTTACCACGAAGCTATTAATAGCTGTACCATTGAAGAACTCTACGTCCACGAATGCGAATATGAATGTCCGCTACAAGAGGTCATTGTTACAACCACCGACTGTGACCCTAATGGTCTTTATCAAGTTATCGTAAATGTTGAAGCATTCGGTAACGGACCGTTTACCGTAATCAATACAGAAACAGGAGATTCATTTACCGATGTTTTCACCAATGATTTCCCGCTAACATTTGGGCCTTACAGTGCCGATGAGTACCCTGCTTCCTTAATCCAGGTTATTTATTCGAATGACATCCAGACTTGTATTCTTGGTGAGGATTACGCTATTGATTGTAGCCCCGGCGGCGAATGTGACTTCAACGATGTGTTCGCAGAAGCTTACGCCTGTGATGGCGACCAATTCATGGTAGATGTAAGCTTTAACAACCCCAACGGCGGGCCATTAGGCTTCTACATCTTCGGTGATGGTATGATCTTTGGTCCATTTGCTTATGGCGAAACGTTCTATACTTTCGGCCCGCTTGATGGCAGTGAAGAAGAACACGATATACTTCTTCTTGACATTGCTAATCCTGCTTGTTTTGGCAACTACAACCTCAACTACAGCTGCAGCGACGACTGCAATATTCAGCAGGTAATCGCTACTCCTACCGAGTGTGATGGAGAGTTATTCAACGTTGAACTAAATGTAATTGGCAATAACCTGGGAGAGACCTTTGCGGTAGTCGGAAACGGCAACAGTTATGGTGTCTTTAACTATGCTGATCTACCTATCCTTCTCGGTCCATTCGAAGGTGATGCAACGACCAGCTACGAATTCGGTGTGATCGATTTACAAAACCCTGGTTGTACCAACTTCACAGAGATTGAGCCTGTCAACTGTCTACCTTGCGATATCCGTGATTTGGAGTACGAAATAGACTGTGGTAATGACACTTACTCGCTGACACTGAACTTCATCTACGAAAACCAGCAAAGCGATGGCTTCCGACTACAGATAGGTGGCGAAACCATTGAGTCTTTCGCTTACGCTGAACTACCCATCACGATCACCCTCCCCTACGCTATCAATGGAGAGACCATCCGGGTAGAAGATTTCACGAATGAGCTTTGTGGAGAAACGATCGACTTCGAGGTGCCTTGTTGTTCATTGGGCAACATCATCAACGAGCTTGAAGTAGCTGACTGTCAAGACAATGGTGAATACTACTTCACTGTAGGCAACTTCAACGGTGGCAACCTCAGCGATTCACTCGTGATCAATTACGCACCAGCGGGTAGCAGCATCATTGCTACAGAAATTGTTGCATACAGTAGCCTTCCTGTTGCTATTGGGCCTTTAGCCGGCAACGGTACAACCTCATACATCGTGGTGCTCAATGACCAAGAAAACGAGTGTGCAGCTACAACAACCATCGAACCTGTCTTCTGTGATAACGATGCCTGTGTAGAATTTGAAGGCGTAGAAGGCGTCTTTTCCCCTGCCTTTAGCTACGACTCCGGTGACGTAATTACGGTAGAAAATGATGTAATCCTGACCTATGAACGCAACCCGAGTACCAACTGTGCCTGTAACCTGTTTGTAACAGACGGTATCCCTGGGGTTAGCTTTGGGAATGGCCATATCGTAGCTACTCAGAATTCTGGCTTCGGGCTCGACTTTAGCCAGGTGAATACCACTTTCAATACCGTCAACATCGACTACTATTACAATGGTGGTGAGTTTGGTATCAGCGTGAATGGGCAAACAGCTACTATTGTAAATAACATCAACGATATTCCTTTGAATATTGCCCCAGGTGTGGAATTACAAGTAACTCCTGACGCTAATAATACTGGAACAGGTATGTTGACCTTCAGTGGAGACAACATTGAGACAATCCTCCTCTTTACGGATGACAGTGCAGGATTTGACAATGTTTGTATGAGCCTTGATGACAACGTATGGCCAGGTGATACCAACTCCGATAATATCGCCTCGCATGTCGACTTGCTAAACATTGGTCTAACTTTTGGAAATACCGGTCCTTCACGTACCGCAATGACCAGTGAATGGACAGGGCTGATCAGTCAGAACTGGGGTGAGAACTTTGCTGACGGCACCAACCACAAGCATGCTGATGCAAATGGTGACGGCATCGTCAACATGGAAGACATCGAAGTATTGGAGCAAAATTATGGCTTGGAACATGGTCCGACGACTACCTTCGAGCCCCTACCTTACACCGATCTTGACCCTCCGATTTTTGTAGACCTTGATGAGAATGATCAACTTCCGGCCAACTCCGCAGTAGAAATACCTGTAGTAGCAGGAAGCCCTGATCAAGACATCCAAGATATCTACGGACTAGCGTTCACCCTGGAGCTTGACCCAGAGGTTTTCGACATGGGCACCTTAGAAGTTATTTACCCAACCTCTTGGTTTGGGGAGCCAGGCATCAATACAGCGACCATTCATCAGGTTTACCCTGACGGCCGTGTCGAAGTAGCTATTAGCCGCACTGATCACAACAATGTCTCTGGTTTCGGCCCGATCATGTACCTGCGAATTATCATTGATGATATTGCTGGCGTAGAAGTACCAACAGAAGTAGTAGTGAAAAACCTACGTGGTCTCAACCATGAAGAAGAGCCCTTGGTATTGCGCCCTGGCACCAGCACTGCTATAGTAACGAAAACCGACCATGGTTTTGACCGAAATGCACTGATTAACTCATTTGGCATCTTCCCGAATCCAGCAACGGATTGGGTCCATTTCCAAAATCAGTACCATATGGCACCCAGCAGAATTGACATTTTCAATGCTGCGGGTCAGCATATACAAAGTATGAAAGAGCCGGGCATGCACCTGGATGTAAGCTTGCTGCCAGCAGGCGTGTATATGCTTCAGGTACATTTGGAAGGTCATATTTTTACGGAGAAACTGGTAAAACTTGATTAACTCGATGCGAATGCATCGTTGAAGAATATTCCAAAACGTAGATTAACGAGGCAGCCCTGCTTGTAGGGGCTGCCTCTTTTTTTTGCGAATTTTCTTAATTTGTTATTTCTCTTCTGATGAAATAAATTTATACACGAGTCCGGCCAGAATAGCACCCACAATAGGAGCCACCCAGAACAACCACAATTGCTCAACAGCCCATCCACCCGCAAAAATGGCTTGACTAGTGCTTCGTGCAGGGTTAACGGAAGTATTTGTGACAGGAATACTAATCAGGTGAATCAATGTCAGCCCCAAACCAATTGCAAGCCCAGCAAAACCAGGAGAAGCTTTACTATCTGTCGCACCCAGGATAATCATTAGAAACATAAAAGTCATAACAACTTCCGTGACCAATGCAGCAGTCATGCTATACCCTCCAGGCGAATGTTCTCCATAGCCGTTGGCGGCAAAACCACCTAACTCGAAGCCTGCTTTGCCTGTGGCAATCAAATAAAGAATACCTGCACCAACAACTGCGCCTAAGACTTGTGCACCAATATAAGGCATTAGGGATTTGGCTTCGAAACGGCCACCCATCCATAAACCAATAGAAACTGCGGGATTGAGGTGGCAACCAGAAATATGCCCTATCGCGTAGGCCATTGTTACGACAGTAAGACCAAAAGCCAAGCTAACACCTACAAATCCAATCCCCAACTCAGGGAATCCAGCAGCTAAAACGGCACTTCCACATCCACCTAGTACTAACCAGGCAGTACCTATAAATTCTGCGGCTAACTTTTTCATCGTATTCGTTTTGTTTTGCAAAAGATGTAAAAATCAAAATTTAACAATGAAATTAAAACGAAAAACGATACAACCAGCGAATTCGTAGAAAAAAATAGACCTAACAAAACATATCTTTATCTTTACCCATCAATCAAAACTCCCACTATTATGATAAAGAGTCTTTTAAAACTCGGCCTGCTGCTATTAGTTTGTGTACTGGGCTACAACTACTTCTTTGGTACAGAAGCAGAGAAAGAACAGTCAGAAAGAATATTCGGCAAAGTGAAGGACGTAGGCAAAGATGCCTGGGCATTGCTGAAAACAGAAAAAGAAAAATACCAAGAAGGCAAATACGATGGTGCCGTTGATAAAGTAGGCAATACGGTAGAAAGCTTGGGGGATTTATTAGGAAGCCTTAGCCGCACAGCTAAAGACCTCAATGACTCCGGTGCCCTTGATCGACTTGGAGAGCTACAAGCCAAACAAAAAGAATTGGAAAATCAGCTTGCGGGAGAAACCCCCGAAAGCTATGATGCCCAAAAGCAAGAAAGAGTAAGCGGAGAAGTACAGGATTTGCTCCGACAAACAGAAGAGTTGATGAAGGATATGGAGAAGGAGTAAACTTTGGACTCTTTTCGGATTAACCATATTGTTTATAAAAAACAAAGCTGAAATCGCAAACCAGAATCGTTCGATTTAGGCGGATTACAAAAGGTGCATCAGAAAGTAAATTTTTATTTTACAAAGGCTTTGCTATGCGACACTATGTGACAAGGCTTATTCTATTGTCTATACCTCGTTTAGTTTAGTCAATTAACAAACCTATCATAAGTTTTACCATGAAAAGAAGTCTACTACTAGCAATAGTAAGTTTTACCCTCGCTTATTCTACTACTATTTACGGCCAAGGCTGTGTAGCCATAAGAGGAAATGCTTCCTGTGGAAGCAGTCTTGGTAGTACACTGAATCTCAGTAAAGGTGAATTTAACCTGCTTTCTGGATTTAGGCACTTTAAATCGTTTCGTCATTTTAGAGGAGACGTTGAAGAAGGAGAGAGATTAGAGCAACATACAGAGGTGATTAATAAGTCTACGTTCCTAGATTTTTCACTGAACTATGGAATTTCAGACCGATTTTATGCCAATATTATTTTGCCTTTTGCCTTCCACAATCGCTCCTCTATGTACGAACATGGAGGTAATCCACCAAATGGATTAGGTGAGCGAAATGAAACCTCCTCCCAAGGGCTATCAGATATCAGACTAGGGGTTGGATATTGGTTATTTGACCCAAGCACACATAATTTCAATTACTCCATTGGTCTTGGCGTGAAGTTGCCCACCGGAAAATATGATTATACAGATACCTTTTACAACCAGGGTGAGAATAAAGATGAAGACTTGGAAAAAGTAGTTGATCAATCTATCCAGCTTGGCGACGGTGGATTAGGATTAGCCTTAGACGTTCAAGGATACCATCCAATATCTAGTCATTTTGGGATAGGCACCAACCTCTATTACTTGTTCAATTTCCAGGAAACCAACGGCGTACTTACCAGAAATGGAAACAGTGAATTTTCATGTCCCGATCAGTTTGCACTACGGATCGGAGCCTTTTACAATTCCCTGAAAGGCCTGAATTTCTATTTAGGCGGAAGAGTCGAAGGAGTACCTGCAACCGATATTTTTGGAGGCAGCGCTGGGTACCGTAGACCAGGCTATGCCGTTTCTGTAGAACCAGGTGTTGGGTATACGAAAAACAACTATTCCGTTTTCGCAAGCGTTCCCCTTGCCCTGTATCGGAACAGAATCCAAAGTTTTGAGGACAAAGAACGAACCCAGCAAACGGGTGTATACCGTCACGGAGATGCTGCATTTGCCGATTATTTAATCAACGTTGGATTTTCTTACCGATTTGGAGGCCATGGCCACATGGATATGGATTTTCCAAAATTTGAAGATGTAAAGACCAGATAGAATATTAAAACATAAGTCAGCACGGGTTTGGATTGTCATCAAAATCCGTGCTGACCAACTGCAAAACTTATCGTTAAAAACGCCCCTCCCGTGATTTCTATTAGCAAATGGATAGTTTAACGCAAGCTGCCCTGGGAGCAGCCATTGGTGAAGCTATTTTAGGCAAAAAGCTCGGAAATAAAGGCGCGGTTATCGGAGCTGTAATAGCTACGGTTCCAGACCTTGATATTGCCTTGTATTTGTTTTATGACAAATTTGAAATGCTCAGTATTCACAGAGGATACAGTCATTCTATTTTGTTCAGTATTGCCGGGGCGTTTTTAATCGCTTACCTGTTACAGCGTATCAAATGGGCAAAACAAGTGAGCTATCTAAGGCTTTGGGTATTTAGCTGGCTGGCATTATTTACCCATATGCTGCTGGA
>NZ_JBOEFX010000057.1:0-18132 GCF_050633125.1 Lewinella sp. | reverse complement strand
TGGATACTTTTACGGCTTATGGCACACAATTACTCTTGCCCTTTTCCAATAAAAGGCTTGGCTTTGACAGTATCAATATCATTGATCCGGTTTATACGATGCCTTTAATCCTTGGCTTGCTCGGTAGTTTGATATTCTTCAAAAGCAAGCCTTCAAGGGCTTTCTTCAACTACGCCGGGATTGCCATTAGTAGCCTCTATCTGATAAGCACTTTGGGTATCAAAGCGCATGTCAACCACCACTTCAGAGAAGAATTAGCGGAGCAGAACATTGCTTATGACTCCCTACTCACGATGCCTGTAGGAATAGCCAGCATTTCCTGGTACGGCGTAATAAAAGCAGACAATGGTCTGTATATGAATAAATATTCAATGCGGAGTGATAATGACAGTAAACCTGTTTTTGAATATTTTCCGACAAATGAACACCTCTTAGATAAAATCCCCTCAAACGCAGCTGAAACAATGCGTTGGTTTGCCAAAGGCTATTACACCGTCACCGCCAATCAGGATAAAATAAGAATTTACAATCTACAGGTTGACATGAGAGGTATTGTCAGAGAAGGGGATACAAAAGCACCGACAATGGGGTACTTCGAAATAACCCCACAAGGTGATGGCGGTTTTGTTTTTTCATCCGGAGCGCATCAGGAATGAGTGTGAGGTAGCGAGAGATTTAATCTAAAACATAAAATTCGATCATTCTTTCATTAGGAGTCATCCATTTAGAAAGCATGAAATACAATCCGTGATCGGTTTTAAAATAATAAGCATCCTTCTCTTCGCGCATTTGCAGTTGAGTGTCCGTAACATTCATAATATTATCCAGTAAAAAGTATGCTCTTTGGGCAGTTAAATCCACACGATAGCATTGGCTGCGGTCTCGTTGACGAGTAATTAGATAGTACTCCTGCTGGTATTCGAAAAGGGAAAAACGGTTCACTTTTCCCAGGTTCCTTACTCCTGACAAATCCAATACTTCATTATTAAAGTAGGCATACAAATTAACATCCCCTGGCCCCTTGGTACTCATATAAACCAGCAAACTATCTGCTTGAGCTACACGCGACACCCTGTCCAGTGCTTCACTAAACGAGACCTGCTCCGTCGCTTGGTCTACCACGATGAATTTATCTTGATAGGTAGCAGCCTTACCTATTAATAAGACATCCGCACCTAGTTGAATACTCCTTCTACAGCAGCTTTCCATCTCCGTTGTATCGACGGGTAAAGGCAGTACATTACCTTCGTTTCCTACTTTATACAACCAGCATTCCTCATAGCCTTGGTCCTGACAAATATCCCTCGTCACTTCTTCATTTTTATAGGACAACGAGTGATCGTCATATTCACTGATTTGCTCCAGTTTTTTAGTGTGCAAATTCAGTTTCCAAAACGACGCTGAACGAAAATACTTCTGACTGTAATTGTCAGGTATCCCTTTATTCAACATCTTGATATACAGTAGGGAGTCAATCTTTATTTCTGGTCTAAAATGATAAAGCCCACGAGGGAAGTAGGTCACACGATGCAAGCGACCTTCGTAATCTGCGATATAAAGCTGGTGATCTTTAGTCGCTTTATCATAAGTGTTAAACACAATTAGGCTATCGTAGACAATTGGATTATGCACCCTAAAAGTATACTCCTCTTTAATGAAAGGGTGCAGCGTCAAATCGCGGGCATCGAAATAGAACAATTGACTTGAATGGTCTTTAGTCCTTATGTACACCAATAGCTTCTCTTTAAACCAACGGGGATAATGGGCGGTGATCGTAGTATCTCCTCCCAGTTGCACCAATTCCGGGCGATCATTACGGTAAATCCAGTATTCATTTTTGACGCTTTTAGGTAGAAAAACGCCGCAAGAGTCATTCAGTTTAAAATAAATATTGTTGAAGAGAATCGATGTGGAATCCAGCTGCTCAAGGTTTTCAGAAACAGTCTTATCCAGGTGATTAGGGATAAGCGACGAAACCCTGCCTTGATGAATCTGGTAAACGTGATTTATTGCCACTTTCACCGGGCCACCGTTGCCGCAGTAATTTCCTGGTGCGGGAATGAGTTGGCCTTGATTAAATAATATTTTATTATCCACTAAGGCGGGATGACTTAGATAACTATCCTTATCCACCGTCATGCTGTAGACTTTCCGTAATGGTTGGGCCAACACTTCAACGGCCGTCAAAATGAAGATCGAGATAGTAAATAGTAGTATTCCGCATATGAATAGCGTGCTCTTTCGATTCATGATATTATCCTTTAGAGCTTGGTGGTCTGTGTTATTCCATTCAATTCCCCACTTACCTCAACTCCTCCTCTACATGTACTTTCAGGCTATTTACTTTCTGCGCGGTTTGAGCATAGAAATACATTATGAAACGGCGATTGGCCTGAATTTTCCACAGATAAGATAGCAATACTTTTTGCTCACTATCAGATAGGTTAATGGGGGTATCCATTCCGATAATATTCCCCTTTTCGTCGAAGGTGAAGTTAGGGGCCAGAATATTGTTGATCGCCATGAAGTAGTTATCCTGGAACTGCATTTCCTGGTATTCTTCTTCGAATTTCCTCAAGGTCTGATAATCATATTCGTACAGGGAAATGACTTCAAAGCGCAAAGAATCATTCTCTAACAGCTCCAACCCTTTAGATTTTAAAGCCTCGTAACCTGATACGTTTTGGATGGAGATAAAATCGCGGGTCAGGCCCAGGTAATGGATCATCACCGAGTCGGTATTCACCTCTTGACCTGTAATGATTCGCCGCCAATATTTACAGGCCTCAATGCCATCTTCGTGGCCTTTTACGTTGACATTGATATCTTCAATATCCTTTTCTAGGCCATTAGCTATCTCCACTAAAATTTTATTCTCAGTAGTAGCATTGCGCTGGTTATCGTTCCAGTTGTTCAGCGCAAAGGCAGCAATGACGGCAATAAAGATGGATAAAAACTCAAAGCCGTATTTTTTCCAGTTTACTTTCTTCATCATGACTTGGTTATAATTATCCAATAAGTGACAGATATATTTTCCGCAATGACCGCCGAGCTGTTGTCGCTGGAAGTACTTGCATCTTGGCCCCAAAGGCAGGTGCAACTCAAAAAGGCGAGGAGTAGAAAAACGGCGCTTTTCATTTTTCAGAGTTTGGTGTCGTATGGATTGAGTCTTTTGAGTAGGTAAGATAACCACTCTTTAATGATTGGCGCAAGGCTTTGCCCACAAACAAAAAAAGCCCACTTCCAATCGGAAGCGAGCTTTTTTAAGTGACCCGTACGGGATTGACCACAAAAACACAAGGTTTTGATAATCAATTAATTAAACTACACATCTAAATTACTTTAGGGGGATTTTAGAAGAATCTCCATTTAAATTATCTTTTTCACCAACATTTCGTTGGGTGCCCTTCCTGTCTCGCTTGAAGTGGAGAAGGAATTTTAGCATACTAAACAAACTGGAAGTCGTTTTTTCAGATGGATCATACGCACGCTCGCGCAACCGACGAATCTGGTCGTCAGAAAGGTTTTCCATAGGGATATGTAGTTTAATCTAAATCGGAGGGCCAAAATAAAACAAAAAGTAATATAAATTAGCTGAATTAAAATATTTAACACAAAATGTGTCTGTTTGCAACTTTACACTGATCTAATACTTTCCTTATCCTACTATCTCTAAAGCGGGTTCAGTCCTCCCCCATCTACCATCCGCTTCATCGTATCGAAGAAGGCGCGCTTAAAGGACTCATCCTTGGCATTTAGGCGGTAGAGCTCTAGCTCTTGTTTCCTTTGCTTGGCCAACACTTCGTCGATCATTTTTTTCAACGCCAGATCGCGGTTCTGGGTGTCGGGGTTGTCCGCGAATTTGGACTGAAAGTCGGGATGGGCTTGGATGTGTTTGGAGATTTGTAAAAACTTTACTCGTTGGTCTTCGGGCGTAGCATCCCAGCCTTGGAACCAGCGTTCGTTAAACGTCCGGATAATCTCTTCGAGCGGGTCTTTTTCTTCTTCGGGGCCGTGCGCACCGCGTGGGTTCGGATTCTGGGGGGCTAGCTCCGTTTCGGCGTCATCCAGGCCGATTTGGTGGTTGAGCTTGGTGCGCTCCAGGCCATAAGTAGACAAGTCTACGGATTCCAGGATGTCGTCGATCAGCTGTTGGTCGGGGTCGGTGATGACAAGAGAAGGAATCAGGAATTTCAGGAACCAGAACAGCTTTTCCCAGGCCAGTACTTCGTAAGGGATGATCGCCGCCATCTGGCCATAGATTTTCACAAACTGCTTGGCCTTGATCTTGAAGTCTGCTTTCTCGTCTTCTTCCAGTTCTAATTCGTGACTGAAACGGTTAGTTGCTACCTGGAGGATAGGACTAAGCTCTTGGGCATCTACCCCCGCAAAGTATTTCTCCACAAAGGTTTCTACCTCCGACCACTCATATACGCCCACTTCATCGAGTACTTCTTTGAGTTCGTGTAATACGCCTACGTCCGTAGCTTGGCTCAGCGTGGTGGACGTGTAGAAAGGATCGAAAGCTTGCTTGATGTCTTCTACGTGGTTGAAGAAGTCCAACACAAAGATGTCCTCGGTTTTCTTGCCGTATTTGTTGGCCGAACGGTTCAAGCGGGATAGCGCCTGCACGGCCAGCTGGCCTTGCAGCTTCTTGTCGACGTACATGGTACACAGCTTGGGCTGATCAAAGCCCGTGAGGTATTTGTTGGCTACGACCAGGAGGCGGTAGTCGTCTTCCTCAAATTTATCACGTGTGTCTTTTTCACCAAAGCCGTTCATTTCGGCTTCCGAATACTCGATGCCATCTACCAATTTCTTACCCGAGAAAGCAATGGCGACCTTGAAAGGATTCCCCTTTTCGGCCAAGATGCGCTTGATGGCCAGGTAATAGCGAATGGCCGCTTCGATGTTCTGGGTGATGACCATCCCCTTGGCGTGGCCTTTTAGTTTTTTGGTATTCACCACTTTGCCCAGAAAATGCTCCATCATGATCCCCGCTTTGGTGGCGATCGTTCTTTTATCGGCCTCTACGTAGGCCCGTAGTTTCTTTTGGGCTTTGGTAGTATCAAAGAGAGGATTCTCTTCAATCGACTTTTCGATTTCGTAGTAGCTCTTGTAGGTCGTGTAATTGGCCAGCACATCCAGAATAAAGCCTTCTTCGATGGCTTGCTTCATGGAATAAAGATGGAAAGGCTTGAAAGTGCCATCCGCCTGCTTGACGCCGAAGCGTTCCAGGGTAGCATTCTTCGGGGTAGCGGTAAAAGCCAGGTAAGAGGCATTGCCCTTCATCTTGCGGGCTTTCATGGCCGCAATAATTTTATCCTGGTTATCCGTCACTTCTTCGATGCCCATGGCCTCGTTCATCTTACCGGCGGCGGTGCCACTTTGCGAACTGTGTGCTTCGTCAATGATGACGGCAAAGCGCTTATCACTCAGATCAGCAATGCCGTCGACGATGAAGGGAAACTTCTGGATGGTGGTAATGATGATTTTCTTACCCTGCTCCAGGCTATCCCGCAGGTCTTTGGAGGAAAAAGCGGGGGCGACGATGTTTTTGACTTCCGAAAACTCTTTGATGTTTTCCCGCAGCTGCTTATCCAACAAACGCCGATCGGTGACGACCACCACAGAGTCAAAAAGCGGATCGTCTATGCCTTTGGCACCGGGAATACCCGTTCGCTCCGGATAAGTTTCGATGAGCTGGTAAGCCGCCCAGGTGATGGAGTTGGACTTGCCCGAGCCCGCCGAGTGCTGGATCAGGTACGTCTGGCCAGTGCCGTTGGTACTGGCGTGCGCCAGGATTTTCCGCACGACATCCATCTGATGGTAGCGCGGAAAAAACAGTGTTTTGGTAGCAATCGGGTCTTTTACCTTACCATCAAAACGCACGAAGTGCTGGATCAGGTTGGCCAGGCTTTCTTTGGTGAAGACTTCTTCCCACAGGTAGGCGGTCTTGTGCCCGAAGGCGTTAGGCGGGTTGCCCTTGCCGTGCTGGTTTCCTTTGTTGAAGGGGAGGAAGAAGGTGCTGCCTCCAGCCAGCTTGGTAGTCATGTACACTTCCTCGGTATCTACTGCAAAATGTACCAGGCAGCGACCAAAGTTGAGCAGTGTTTGCTTGGGGTCGCGGTCTTTTTTGTACTGCTTGATGCCGTGGACTTTGGCCGTTTGGCCCGTCCAAGGATTTTTGAGTTCCAGGGTAGCTATGGCGATACCGTTGAGAAACAAGACCATGTCGATTTCCTCTCGCGTGTTCTCCTCGTGGTAGCGCACCTGCCGGGTAACGCTGAAAGCATTGTGCTGAAAATTATCTTTGAGCGCCTGGCTGCTACTGGCCAGTGGTAGCTGATAGAAGAAGGTGAAGTGTGCATCTTCTACCCCCAGCCCTTTGCGGAGCACCCGCAGTACCCCGTACTTTTTCACCATGCGGTGGTAGCGTTCCAGTAGCTTGAGCCTCCAGTCGGCAGAACGCTGGAGCTTGGCCAATTCTTCGCTTTGGGTACTTTCCAGAAAGTGCCAAAAACGCTTTTCATCTAGCGCGTACTTGGCGTTAAAATCCTTGGCCCAACCAATATGAAAGCCCTGGTGGGTACCGTAACCAACGATGGCCTCCTGTGCTTCGCTACCAGCGGCTTTGATCTCTTCTAAAGAAGTACCGGTGAGCGCCTTTTCGATGGCGGCTTCCAGGGCTTGTTCGTTGGTTTTACTGGGCATCTTATCCTACTTTTATTTTGCCGGTAACCGCACTATCAATCAGCGTGGCTTTGTATTCTTTTAGTTTGGCGATTTGGTTTTCCAAAAGAAAGACACCACGCTCTATTTTTTCTGACTCTTTTTGAATATAATCAACAATCTTATCTTGCTCCTCAGAGGGAGGCGTAACCATAAATCGTTTTGCAAGACTATTAAACCTTATTCGAACTGCTCTTTGTCTTACAGCACCACCGATAACCAAAATGTATTTAGAAAGAGCCATTTCTCTTAATAGGTAGGCGAAATAATAATTTGAAGTTCTACTTTTTATTTTGTTACAAACAATATATTCAGGTGTGCATTTTCCATCAGAGTCAGACACTCCAATTGCTCCCTCAAACGCATCCATTGAATTAAGAACTAGTTGACCTTTTCTTACTCCTTGAAAACCATTTTCTAATATTGCTTCGGTATAGCCAGTTAGTCTTCTGTTACTTCTTAATGTTACTTGACCATCTCGATATGAAGTGACGGTGCCATCCCCCTTTCTGGGAGTTAGTTTACTTTGCGTAAAAAGATTTTTGAATCTTCTCACCTCCCAATGCTTCGGAATCTCCCCAATCCATTCCACCCCCGAATCTTTCATCTCCACCTCCATGTCTAAGTCTGCCTTCTTTCGTTCTTCGGCAGGCAGGCCCTTGGTGACGGCCTGCTGAATGATGATTTGCTTACGCTCCTGGAGCAGCTCAATCAGCCGCTCTTTCTGGGCGATGGCCAGGTCGATCTTGGCGGTTTTCTCGTCCAGGAAGTTGGCGATGGCGGTTTGTTCGGGGAGGGGAGGAAAATTAACATCAAAATTTTTAATCAATGAGATAGCGACTCCCCCAATTAGTCCACTCATGGATAAATTGAACTGAGTTATGAATGGCTTTGATTTGATTAAGTAAAAAATATATTTGTTATCAATCTTATCCGTACTTTTGAAACAAGCTAGCTTATTTACAAAGCAGACATCTTCATTTGTAAATGTGATTTTTTTTCCCGCACTTCCTCCTTCTATACATAGAAGTACAGAACCCTTGGGAGCTACTTTGTAGCCTGCTTTTTTTGGTATTCTAAGACCATTCTCATAGTTAACGGAAGCGTCGTTAACATTAATATCCTTGGATGATATATAGGCTAGATCATCAAGATTATCTGAGCTAAACTTTTTCTTTAAAGTTTCATTTAAACTATCTCCATTAAAAATATTGCAAACAAACTTCAACTTTATAACCTCCCAATTAGTGGGGGTTTTACCTATGCAATACTTTTCTGAATCCTTATAAGTTGGATATTTTTCAAATATGGTTGGTTTCATCATTTTTCTACTTACACCAAGTTTAAAATATCCATAATCAAGCCCTCATTCTCCCGTTCCAGCTCCAGGATGTCTTTTGAGACCTCTTCCAAGCTCCGCAGCGGCTTATGCTGGTAGAAGTATTTGTTGAAGCTGATCTCGTAGCCCATTTTGGTTTTGTCCAGGTCAATCCAGGCTTCGGCAACGTGAGGTTTTACCTCGCGCAGGAAGTAAGGATGGATGTCTTCTTTGAGCGGTACGTTTTCGGTATCTCGCAGGTCACTTTCGCTTTCGTAGCTGAGGTACTCGTCTTTTTTACCCGTGGGGTAATAGCCGTAGTCGGGTAGCTCAGCAGCGGTACAGTCCAGGTGGTGGAGCAGTTTTTCCAGCTTTTCACCACTAAGCTTTTGCTTTTTCTTGATGACCTTTTCCGCACTTTCATCGTACCAGCTGATGGCATTGTAGATGGCATTCTTTTCAGTGGCCGATAACTTCATTTTCCGCTGCTTCAGCTCGCGCGCTACCAGGTCTTGAAAGGCATTGAAGTCACGGTACTCCTCCGTCCCGATGGCTTCCAGCAGCAGGGTGGCCGTATCCAGCAGGTCCCGGTATTTTTGCCAAAAGCCAGGGGTCGTCAGCGCCTTGCGCTTTTTAGCGTTCAGGTTCAGCTCATTGCTTTCACACCAGGCCAGGATGTCTTTGCTGAGCGTTGGCAGTTCCGTATACAATTGCTCCCCGTAGGTTTCGTAAGCCCACTGCATCGGTTCGCGGAGGCTTTTTTCGTAACGGAGCTCGGCAATACGGTCCGTTGTGAACTGGGCCTTCAGGCGTTTAGGCCGCTCGATCGTCACCTTATAGTAGCCAAAGTCATTGTTGTCAAATAGCTGGGCAGCCAGGCCGTCTTCCCCTTCCCGCTCGATGGCGGCAAAATCTTCGTAGGCCGTCACAATCTCGCGGATGTGGTCGGGGGTAAACTCGCAGTTTTTATTGCCCAGGTTCTTGCGCAATTTGGCGTAGCGGCCAGAAGCGTCGATCAGCTGTACCTTACCGCGCCGGTGAGTGGGTTTGTTGTTGGTCAGCAACCAGATGTAGGTCGTGATCCCCGTATTGTAAAAGAGGTTATTCGGCATTTGTATAATGGCCGCGAGGTAGTCGTTTTCGATGATGTAGCGGCGGATATTGCTTTCTCCACCACCGGCATCGCCCGTAAACAAGCTGGAACCATTGTGTACCGAAGCTATGACGGAGCCCTGGGGACTTTGCTTCAGTGACTTCATTTTGGAAACCATCTCCATCAGGAAGAGCAGCTGCCCGTCGGAAGAGCGCGGTGTAGCGGCACAGTCCTCCGGATTGCTCCAATAGTCGTTCAGCACCACCTCAAAGCGAGGGTCAATGATGTCTTTACCGTCTTTGATATACTTCTGCTCCGTCGCCCAGGATTTCCCGTAGGGTGGATTGGAGAGCATAAAGTCAAAAGTAGTCCCCGCAAATTCATCGGTAGATAAGGTAGAACCTACCCGGATGTTTTCTGGGTTATTGCCCTTGATCATCATATCCGACTTACAGATGGCGTAAGTCTCGTCGTTGATCTCCTTACCGTAGAGGTACACATCGCCGCTGGCTTTGATGATCCCATCTTCGTCTTTGATGAAGTTCTGGGCTTCCGTCAGCATCCCGCCACTACCGCAGGCCGGGTCGTAGATGGTCATCACGGGTGGGAGATTGTCCTTGTTGGGTTCAAAAACCAGATGGGTCATCAGGTCAATCACCTCGCGGGGGGTAAAGTGTTCTCCGGCTTCCTCGTTGTTGTCTTCGTTAAACTTCCGAATCAGCTCTTCAAATACGTAGCCCATCCCCAGGTTCGTCAGGGCGGGTAGCCTTCTGCCATCGGGGTCTTCTACCTCATTGGGCGTAAGATTGATATGGGGGGAAGTAAATTTCTCCAGCACATCGAGCAAGACGTCCTTGTTGGCCATGTGTTTGATCTGCGCCCGGAGCTTAAACTTCTCGATGATCTCCTTCACATTAGGGCTAAAGCCGTTCAGGTATTCCTGAAAGTTACCTTCCAGAATCTGCTGGCTGTTGGTAGCCGTATCTTTGAGGCGCTGCAAGGTCCACTTGCTGGTATTGTAAAACACGTACCCGGAGGCATCGCGCAGTCCGGTTTCATCCCATTCGGTAAAACCGGCTTCCTCCCGCTGGAAACGCAATTCTTCCATGACGGCCTCCTTGGTCGGCTCCAGGAGCACATCCAGTCGGCGCAGCACAATCATAGGCAGGATCACATCGCGGTATTTTCCGCGCACGTAAACATCTCTTAAACAATCATCGGCAATCGACCAGATGAAGGAAACTAATTTATTGTGGACAGCTTGGTTCATTTGTTTTTTTTGGAGCTCGTTGTGATAAGGGTTTACGTCTGACTGCTTAAATGGTTTCGCAGTCTTTCAAAACCACAAGTATATCTTTACTGACGAAAGGTAAATAATTAATGTTGGGGGTGCAAGTAGAAGATAAAGGGCTTGAGCCACGTGCGTTGCGTGGGGTGGTTTTCAGCGTCAATCTAATCCATGTAAATCCCTTTCAATCATTTGAGAGAATCGTTGAAATTGAGCATATTGAGGTGCATCCACGATTAGTTCATCCCAAAGTTTTTTTGCTTTTAGAAAATAGCTTCTAGCTTCATTTTTGTTTTTAAGTTGATCCCTATTAAAAACGCCTAGCTTGGCATAAGAGATCGCCAAGCCGTTTTTAAAACTCACATTTTGGGGATACGATTCGTACAGCTCTTGTCCTAAGCGCGAACGGTCTTCAAAATATTTCAAGGCCTCCGACAAATTGCCCAACGAGCTGTGCGTCTCACCCAGTTTAGAATAAGAGATCGCCAAGCCGTTTTTAAAGTCAGGATTTTCAGGAGCTCTTGAAATCAGACTATTTAAAACACCCTCCATCCTTTGGTAGGCTTCCATGGCACTAATCAAATCGCCGATATTTTCGTGGAAGTCCCCTATATTTTGGCAGAGCCTGGCCAGGTCAAAAGTTGGATGATGCACTGCGTTGATAATGGATGATGCGTACCGGATAACTACCAAGGTAGCTTCATAATTATCTATATGTAAAAGGTCATTATGGGATAAGACTGTTGCCAGAGTATCAACCAGTTGCTCACAATCCTCTTGGAGTCGATCGCCGTGCTTTACCTTCACCACATCCTGGACAACCTGATTAACTTTAAACGACTTATCTTCCTTATTGTATTCTATCCAACCCTTTTGAGCAAGGGAGAGCACCGGAGCTTTTAATTCGGTGTCTGGTAAAAGGTCTTTAAGCACTTGGTAGGTAATCCTTTCATTAGGCAGCACGGCAAAAATGGAAATCACCTTTTTTTCATCTTCTGGCAGCTCCCCCACATTGTACATTGCACTGATAATCGCTTCCGGGCTTTCATCTCGCAATCCGGTACCTTTGGCTTGATAAACGGTGCTAACCATCTCGCTTTTGCTCATCGCCAACAGGCTGTCCTGGATGTCCTTCAGGAGCTGATGTAGATCGTATTCCGGCTCCAGTTCGTTGAGCCGTTGGAGGTTTTTGGCAAAGAGCTCCACGATCAGAGTATTGTTTTCCACCGCGATAATGATGTCTTTCAGTAAATCATCTTCGCTCTCCTGATGATCCGGATAATGTTTTTTGAACAATTCCACCGCCTCTTTTTCGGGTAGTCCTTTTACGGGAAATAACACCGCATCCTCAAATTTGGAGATGCGGGTGGTAAGCAGGATATGGAAGTTGGTACAGCTGCTCAGGTGCTGAAAATTGGTTTTAAGGTCTTCCAGCTCGTTGGCATTATCAATGACCAACAGACAAGTTTTTTCCAAATTGGCCAGTCTGGTCAGGAGTAGGCTTAGGCGCTCTTCAGTGACCATCTTTTCGTCAAACTTCAGTCCAAGGGTTACGGCCAAGAGCAACAAGGCATCGGCTATACTTTTTTCGCTGAGTACCCAGGCTACATGGGTATATTCGTTCTGATACTTCTGGTAATACCGGGCGGCCAGGGAGGTTTTGCCTACCCCACCAGCACCGTTGACTAGGAAAAGGAGGTTTTCTCCAGCAAAAAGTTTTTGATGCAGGTTGGCCAGTTCTGTTTCACGCCCCAAGAAGTCTTTGGAATAGAAAGGGGGCTGAGTAAGTTGCCGAGGGATACGATTCTGGGCCTCGTAATGGTGATGGTGTTCGATATCCCCAATATGCGTATCACGCCCAGAAGTAATGGAAGAGCCAAGGACTACGTTTTTACTATTGACGATGGAAATAGCTTGCCTTAATTCTTCTTGAATAGTAGGTTCTGCCGTCTGTTTCT
Organism: Lewinella sp.; assembly: GCF_050633125.1. Taxonomy (NCBI): domain Bacteria; kingdom Pseudomonadati; phylum Bacteroidota; class Saprospiria; order Saprospirales; family Lewinellaceae; genus Lewinella; species Lewinella sp. Next base: position 5,743 of record NZ_JBOEFX010000057.1, on the reverse strand, counting down.
CCACTTCAGTCAGTAAATCCAATAAACCATGGGTGATTTTGTTTTTAGTAACAGCACCTTCCTTGTAACTTATTACACCTAGTCGGATCTGCTGCAAAACATCACTATGCCGAGCAGATTGCAAAAGCACCTCATTTAATTTCGGACTATTCGCGAGTACTCTCTGTAAGCGGGTAAGGGCCTCCTCTAATTCACCTTTCGCGATCAATTGACGGATATCTGCTACGAATGTTTTTGTGGTCATAGGTATTATTAACAGATTCTTCTCAAAGCTACTCCCCCCCCTACTCTATTATCCCCCACCTCTTGGCCCGCTCCGGATCGACCTCTATCACAAAGTCTTCCAATATCTTGATCCGCTTACGGAGCTCACTATTCAATTCCTCCAATACCCCATCTTGCTTCTCTTCATCCATGCTGCCATAGGGTTGGTCTGGGCGTGGGTACTTGGGAGCTTCTTTAGACAAATCTGTTAATGCCAAGTCTTGTAAGCTTACCTCAAATAGGTCAGCAAGCTGAATAAGCTTACTGACCGGAGGTTCACTGTCTCCTTTTTCGTAACGAGTGATTTGATTACCTACAATACCTAAATGATCGCCAAGGTCTGCTTGGGTCAAATTCAGCCGTTTTCTTAAAAGCTTGATATTAGTATGTATATACATTACAAATATTAAAATATTTGTTTTTAAGTAACTTTCCTACTTAAAAATTTGATTTACTCATTTAAAGTGAGCTATATTTGTATCGAAGCAACTTTTAATAGCAAAAATACACATTCGTTTTTACAAAAGAATATTTACCCGGCAAAACTTGCGTCTTGTCGGGCCTGCAAAGCAATGCCTTTAAAGTAGGGAAAGCCGGAAGATTATAGACCGGATGGCCTACAGATGATAAGTGTAATAACTGCATTGAAGTTGGATCGTGAACGGGATTTACGCCCTAAAGATAAAAATTAAATTCATGACAGCAAGAGTAAAAATGCCAAATGTTAAGTCTACTATCCAACGCTGGGTAGAAGACCAGATGGAGGCTAACGAGTTGAATAAACAGGAGTTAGCCATTGCTTTGGACATTTCCAACGAACAAGCTACACGCCGGTTGAATGGTTCCAGCGATTTCAAGGCTGCCGAATTGATCAAAATGGCCCGACTCTTCAATAAGCACTGGTATTACGATATCGTGCGTCCATTTGGTGTAGGCAAGGATGAAATCACCCTGGATCAAGCAGAAGATCTTGCCAAGGAAGAAGGCAAAGACTGGGACCTGGTTGATCATATTGCCTAAGCTAAGGGGTCGGCGAAGAATAAGTTGTCCTTTTCAGGCGAGCCATCTTGCCGGCAGACGAGGCGCGAGGAGGACGCATAGCCCAGCTACGCAACCGACGAAGCAACGAAGTATGGCGGCAAGAGGGCAGCATCAAATGGGGAAGTTATTCTTCGCCGAACCCTAAGGCTCCATCACTAGAAGTTCATCCCTGTTAATTCATTTTTTGTGGGATTATGATTTGTAACCAGTGTGGTCCGGTAGTGAGAGCGCCGGGCCGCCTTTTAAAACTAATTTTCTTCAATGACAACTACTGCTACTTTATCGCAAGATATTTTGGATGCCTTGAAGCTGAATAACCTGCTATTGCTACAGCAGCAAAGTAGTCAATTGCTGGAAGGCACCGGACTTGATCAAAAGGAGCTTAGGATCGAGCGAATGAAGCAGGAGTTTGAGCGCAGAGCCATGTTACCCGAGGACTCTCGTCCGCCGTGGGTATCTCAAGATGAAGCTGCCTGGTTGCTGGGTATTGAAATAACCCCCAGTGACCGGCAACGTCGCAAAATTCGCTGGCTCCACCAAAATGGTGAATTAATTATCACTAACGGTGGCTCTAACTCCCTGTACTTTCTACGAAAAGAGGTCATGGAGCTCAACCAAAGAATCATCAACGAGGAGATCATTGTACCTACAAAATTTTGATTGAAGTACCACTTGGAAAGGGGAATCCAATGAGCAGCAGGAAACACTAGTCAACGGTTCCCGGATCAGCTTACCGGCGCACAGCAAAGGATCAAGCGATGCCGGGAGCCCTGACTAACACATACAAGGGGAGCATGGAGCCTCGATCATCGGGGTGGCCAGAGAATGATACTTAACATTTCATTGGGCGCTCGATCCCGCCCTCCTCTTGCAAGATTAAGAACTACTTAACTGAATAAGCAATGAACCTAAAAACATATGGTAATTGGTCGCAAGGAACACGCTCAGGAAAGGCTACTGTTCGCATAAACAGGAATGGAGAAATCTCCCTTAGTACCATCGCGGTTAAAAATCTGTCTTTAAATGTTGATGCAGACCGACTATTGATTAGGCGATTAGAAGTAAAAAGGGATTTTGCAGATGCCTTTGATCTACCCGAAATACAGTGGTTCATATCGGTAGTTCCTGCGCATAGCGAATTTTATGAGGATGCAATAAAAATATCTTCTTCCCAGCATATAAACGGAGCGCGTTTTTATTGCAAATCTGCTGCCTCAGATTTATTAGATGAATTACAGGTTTATGAAAAGGGTGTTACGTTGCAAATTGCAACTATACCTAGTGAAAGAATTTCAGGAAAGGAGCATGAGCAAGAAACTGCCTATGCCCTAATCACCGCTCCATACCTCGCTAAAATCAAAGAAAAAAACATTCGTCGTGCGCCCAATGTACGCATCCCTATTGCGGATCGTATGGCCACGCTTATGCAAGACGAAGCCTAACGTGACGAGTGCTGGCCGGATCGGTTCGCTAGTGTTGCTCAGTGCCTCACCTGGATGTGATGGATGCTGGTTAGCTCAGCTCGCTTTTTCGGCCAGTGCCTCACCAGGCAAAAATTATTCATATACGCTTATATCTTTTGAAGTCACGGGAGCAACGTATCGCTTAGGTGTTGCTCCCGCTTTAAATCATTAACCATGGAAACGCCTACGATTTTCACGAACCGGGACTATGATTCCTTGCAAAGCCCACCGCCTAAAAAGGGTAATGGTAATTCTTTCATGCTGATTACTGACCAGCTAGTACAAGTTGGTGACATTATTCAGTGGACAAGCTACAAGCCAGGCACAAAAAAAAGCTTTCAGTGGTATAAAGTGACTGGAATTATTGACCAGAAGCACCGATCAACCTATATGAAAGGCCCATTGCTGGGCGTAAACGCTTCCCAGTTTTTCAACAAGGTCATTGTCGAAGCTGACATCGTAGCGGAAACCTACACTTTAGAAACCAACGCGCTTTAAAGACGAAACGGTCGAAATAGGCGGGCGGTAGCCAGGTATGGTTACTGTCCCGCCTACTCCCTGAAAAAACAATCATTCCCATGTGTAAGACCCAAACAGCACAATACATTTTTGAGCTTCACCTGAAAAAGAGTAAGCGAGATTGTCTACGCCCACTGATTAATCAATACAACCAGGGACGACCTCTACGCGAGCAACTAAGGAGTGCTCACATTAAATTAGCTGAGCATATCCTGAACCTTTACTATGCACGATTATCAACAGCACAGGGCGCAGGTAGTCGTGTTTTATTACCCGGCCAACCTCTGCCTACGCTACGCACCAGTAACGGCGCTCTAGCTAATGAAATGAGCTCATGTAAGCGTACTATCATAAATCTTCGCCAACGCCTGGAGGATGCCGGAATAATCGCCTACGCGGCTTGGCACGGCACCAACAGCAGCTACGAGCTGGATATCAATCCCATGGCGATGCACCTGCAAACCAAGCAGGTAAGCGACAATCACAACAGCCTCTTTTTTTCGGTCGAAGTGAAAACTTTGCGCCATATAGAGACAGGTAACCTGTTACAGGATACTAATAAATTAATAAATAAGAGCGGCGCACCGTCTCCAACAGGCACTGATAATCAATCATTTACGGTCATCAAAGATGTGGAAAACACTCAAAACGTGTGGAAAGAGCCTAAAGAGCCTGTTGAAAACGCTGCATCGGAATCCGCACAGGATACTTTTCGACAGGGTAACGAAACGATCGAGATTCGCACCCGCGACCAAGGACAGGAACTCTCCCCCCCAAGTTCCGCCGCGCCCCCCCGCTGGGAACCAGCAGAAACATTGCCAGGCGACTTGCAGGAAGCTTTGAGTCACATTGAGGACATCAAAGACAGAAACGAAGCTGAGCGGATCGGAAGGTCAGTATGGGCTTATGCCCACCAGGTTCTTTTCAGCGACAAATGGCTGAGCGACAATGTGAAAAGAGAAGCACAAATTGCTATTACGGAATATCTGGCTTGGTATAATCAGCCAGGCGGCTACCAAAAAGCTAAAATTATTCTTCGTCGAAGGATAAGAATGGTTCGCGGCTGGCTTGACCGTGATCCGGCTCTTAAGAAGCAAAAGCTAGGTGACCTGGATAGTGTACGGCCAACACGGTGGATTCCACTACCGAATAAATACTTCGATATGCGTAATGAACACGGATTTCACAAGACGCAGCAGTGGTACAATGATAGCCAAGCAGCTAAAATCAAGTCCCAGCGTGATGAAGCTTTGAACAGAGCTATGGATCAGTACGAAAAAAGCCTTTTGGCTGGTGCTCAATACGGGCCAGATCAAGCTTATCACGTGCTTACGCAAGAACTTAGAAAAAAGCACGGAAGTGCTATTATCCGCGAATTTCAAGAGCGTATTGCTCAATTACAAACTGCATAAATCAATAAAATGGCTTCACAAAACTCAACTCCATCAACAAGAGACACTAGCAAAGGCGGACGATTTGCTTGCAAAATCTACTTTAAAAATCATGTGCAGGGCAGACCTCCTTTTGCTATGAACAGCAAGACCTTTGAGGACTCAAACCCACATAAACTTGAGAAATATTTTGCCAGAATGAAAGGATTGGTTTCAGGTGAGCGTAGTAAGAAAAACGGCGAAAACTGGCGTGGAACAATAAACTGGGCTGCTATCTATGAAAATAATCATTCCAAAATAGCAGAATTCAAGGACTGGGACCATGATGGTCGAATGTACTGGAAGGATTTAGTCTGATAATTATTCACTCAATACCAACAACAAGCAACCGCATGAAAACTCGCGAACAAGTAGAAAACCTAAAGAAAGTCTGGCTGGAAAACTCAAAGTCGTTTGACTTGGCCAGCGTCGAAGGTTACGAAGAATACCGGGACGAGCTGGCGGCCTTCGTTCGTCGCCACCAATCTGCTACCAGCAATGAAGGCTCGTTGGGCATCCTCCCCCAGATACTGCTCACGTCTATCCCTGCCCTAATCGGTGGCCTTACGGGTAAAAGTCCGCAGGAAACCATGGAGGAGATTGCCCTTCCCCTGATCAAAAAGATGATCCGCGAAGCGCCGGAGCCACTGAGTGAGCCCCTGGTGCAAGGCTACTACGAGCAAATCGGCTTTGATGCCTACCAGCGGGCGCACTACATCCTGACGGGCCGCGAGAAGTTCGCCAAAGCGAAATGTCCCTGCGCGGCTTGCGCGATGAATCGAATGGAGGAAGAGGAGAAAGAGTAAGCTTGTCATCAACGTCATCCCATGTACTACTATGCACAGAAAACTACTACACCGGGCTTTCGCCCAACTGGGCCAATGGGCCTACAATTTCAAAGTCTGGTGGGAAGAGAACGTGCTGGGTACGTTGGATCGCTGGGCAGATTATTTCAACCAAGAAGAGCAGTAATTATACAACTTCAAAATACACGCAGGATGTTAATGGAAATTCCTAATCAACCCG
>NZ_JBOEFX010000056.1:87034-93835 GCF_050633125.1 Lewinella sp. | reverse complement strand
ACGCTACTACCGGCACGACCCCTTTTAGTCTGAAAACATTGGTGATAAAGGAGATGGTGAACCCTGTTTTCATAATAGTTGTTTGTGAATCTAGAAAGAGCGGGCAAGTAAAAGATAATGCCTGAGTATCCTTTGCCAAAGTGCAACTAAAATCCCTTAATTCTCAATGATACACTTTATAGACTTAGAGAGAAGTGAATTGCATTTTTGGTGGGTAGTGAATTTCTAAAGAGGGTAGTGGAGAAAATTATTATCAAATACGGGGATGTTAGTGGTCAGTAAGCAACTTTTTGTATTTTTACGATTCACTCAATCAACAATTCATGGCTAAATTACGCCGTAATCATGCGGATCAAGCAAAGGCAAGTGGCGGGATGATCGCAAAAGTGGGTATTTTCGGAGCTATTGCTGGTGGCTTGTATTTTCTGTTCAGTTTTTTCTCTGGAGGTGAAGCACCGCTTATTGACGGAGAATCTGATGAACCGAGTGCCTATGTTGGTAAGGATCATTTTCTACCTTCCGAAATTAGAGGGTCAGAAGTGTATCATTATAAGGATTATACATTGAGTTATAATGAAGATTATGAGCAAGCCGATTGGGTAGCGTATGTGCTAACGAATGAAAACCTCATTAAGCCTTGGACAGCACGCAACGATAATTTTCGCCCGGATCCGGCTGTACGCACAGGAAGTGCTAGCCCTGACGATTATCGTGGCTCTGGGTACGACCGTGGACACATGGTACCCGCCGCTGATATGGCTTATGATGCGGTAGCGATGGACGAGACTTTTTTGATGAGCAATATCAGCCCTCAGTCACGGAATTTCAATCAGGGGATTTGGCGAGAATTAGAAGAACTGACACGGGACTGGGCCAAGAAATTCAAGCGCCTTTATATTGCTACTGGCCCTGTTTTGAGTAAAGAGCCTAAGGGGTATATTGGCAAAGACAATGAAGTGGCCATTCCTGCGGCTTATTACAAAGTGATTTTAGATTTGGATGATCCAGAGCAGAAAGGGATCGGTTTCATTTTGGATAATGAAGTCAACTACGAGCCACTCTATAAATTTGCGGTCTCTATTGATGAAGTAGAAGCCCTGACCGGGATAGATTTCTATGAAGATTTTATGCCTGTAGAGTTGGAGGACGAATTGGAGGGGAATTTCAATATCGATTTATGGCCATTTAATAAAGGCAAATACGAGTTGAGGGTGGAGAAATGGAACCAATAGTAATTATTAGTTAGTTACCTTAGTGCCTGGAATAAGTCTTAAGACCACAATTTATTTAGATATTATGTCGGAGCAGTTTTTAGAGACCATCAATGCTGGTTATCAATTTAAAGGGCCAAGTTTTGTTTTAGGGGGCGCAATGCTCGATAAAGTAACCCAAACGAACACTTTGGTAAGTTTGCCAATGGCAACGCTTAATCGCCACGGGTTGATTGCGGGAGCTACCGGTTCGGGAAAAACGAAAACCCTACAAATTATAGCAGAGCAACTTTCAAAAGAAGGGGTGCCCAGCCTGCTCATGGATATGAAGGGTGACCTTAGTGGTATTGCGATGCCTTCTCCAGGACACCGCAAAATCGACGAACGCCACGAGGCCATCGGTCTCCCGTTTACGGCTGGTGGTAGCCCGGTTGAATTCCTCTCTATTTCTGATGAGAAAGGAGCGCGATTGCGTGCTACTGTCACGGAATTTGGCCCGGTATTGTTTTCGAAAATACTCTCCTTGAATGATACCCAGGCAGGAATTGTAGCAGTTGTCTTCAAGTACTGTGATGACAATGAACTTCCTCTTCTGGACCTGATGGACTTTAAAAAGTCGCTTCAGTTTATGACCAATGAGGGCAAAGCTGACGTGCAGGAAATTTATGGACGTATATCTACAGCCAGTGTTGGTTCCATCATGCGTAAGATCGTGGAGCTTGAACAGCAGGGAGCGGGCACTTTTTTTGGTGAACGTTCTTTTGAAGTAGATGATTTATGTAGAACAGATGAACTGGGACGAGGTATTGTTTCTGTTATTAGGTTGACTGATATTCAGGATCGTCCGAAGTTGTTTTCGACATTTATGCTACAGATTCTTGCAGAAATCTATAGCACTTTTCCGGAAGCTGGTGATGCTGACAAACCTAAATTGGTTTTGTTTATTGATGAAGCCCACTTGGTTTTTGATAAAGCCTCAGATGCACTGATGGATCAGTTGGAAGCGATTGTAAAGCTTATTCGCTCTAAAGGGGTAGGCCTTATTTTTGTGACCCAGAATCCTGCGGATATTCCAGAAAGTGTATTGGGACAGTTAGGTCTGAAAATACAACATTCCTTACGTGCCTTTACAGCTAAGGATCGTAAAGCTATTCGCTTGGCCGCTCAGAACTATCCAATTACCGAGTTTTATGACGTAGATCAGCTGCTGACCGAACTAGGTATTGGTGAAGCATTGGTAACGGCTCTAAACGAAAAAGGTATTCCGACTCCATTGGTACACACAATGCTGCGTGCTCCTGAATCGCGCATGGATATCCTCACAGATGCGGAAATAAACAGTATGGTGAAGGATTCGCCCTTGGTGAAGAAATACAATCAGGAGGTAGATCGGGATAGTGCTCATGATATCCTTACGGACAAAATTGAAGCCGCTCATGCGGAAGAACGGCAGGAAGAGTTGAAAGAACAAAGAGCGAAAGCACGTAAGACTACTAGCTCTCGTCGTCGTGAAAAGTCTACGCTGGAAAAAGTGATGAGCAATACCACTACGCGCCAGATTGGCCGAACCCTGGCCCGCGAACTCGCCCGTGGCCTCTTGGGAATTCTTGGTGGTAAACGGAAATAGTTTATTGGTTTAAATTGTTAGAGGGTTAGATGGTGTTTTACCATCTAACCCTCTAGTTTGTTGTAGGCTAATGGCAAAAGACTACTCGATTTCCATATCTAGCCACCGTTCCAGTGCATCAACCATTTGGGCGCGTTCCTCTGTTTTCATGTTCCTGATCCGGGCTTTACCATGATCTAGGCCATCAAGGAAGAACCAAAGTGCATCAATGCCATCAGTAGGGCGCACAGCCGTTGCAGACCAAGTGTCTGAATTTCCATTAATAAAGATAAAGCGATCAGCATTGACAGGAATCCATTCTGCTACAGCATTAACCAACTTGCCATCAAATTTTTTGGGCAAACCTTCTGGCATGAAGATGGCGCTTGGATGAGGTTCTGTCGGTAAAGCTTTGAGTAGGCCTTTAAAATCTTCCGTCTCATAACTGTAGTAGCCCATTTCTGAACCTGCCTGATAATAATGACTGGCATAGCCGTTCATTCCTGCATCTGCGAAGAAATCGATGCCAGAGGTAGCCATCATGTGTTCCAGGGCTGCTTCAACTCCTGCATCTTTAGTCGGTATATCTTCACACTTGCCACCTAATTGCCAAAAGGAAAAGGGGTATTCCAGTACTGCATATTCAAAAGCTTCTTCAAGGCTTAGGTAGCTGAAGTGTAGGCCAGCACCTTTGGCATACCATTTCAGGCGAGGCAGTACATAATCTCTATTGCTTAAAACCTCTTTTTGAACATCATATAGCGCTGTTCTGCACGCTTCCGACCCCACCGTGTCGAGGAAGGTGTAAATACGCTGCTCTTCTAATGCAAGGTTGAGTGGAGCTACATAAGGAACACTTACATCCACATCTTCGGGATAAAAATAGCGGTAAAAAATGGTTGTTTGCCCACCTTTACTGATGCCAGTACTCAGCCATTTCCCTTGGTAAATTTCCCGGAACAGTTGATTGATCTTATGCAGGTCAGCTGTAACTTGCTTGAGGTTGAGGTATTGATAGTCGAAAATTTCTTCATCGGGAACACTGGTGCCAAAAAAGCGGTGTTCTACGTCAATCTGGTTGCCTTTGATCAGGTCAGTAAGCTCATAATTGCGATTTCTTGGGCGGTCGTAACCTTCTGTACAAATGACTGTAGGGCGATCAAAACCACGATGGGAAAGAAAAGCTCGTTGGTAAAAATGACCCTTTTCCGGATGTTCATGATCCAGCGGTTGTTTGATCTGTATTTCGTAAGCGGCAGCATATCCACTAGGGGTGTCGATAGGCTTGAAGATCACATCTGGTAATTGAAATAGAGCTGTTTCCAATTGATTGCCTTGCCCTGCTAATGCCAGAGACGAAAGAATGAATAGAAGGAATAACAAGCGATGAGCCATAGTAGAGGTTTTAATAATCACTAAAAGTTATAATGAACCGTCAGGTGGTCTTGCTGTAGCAGGAACTCCTTAGCGGCTTTTTTGCCTAAACGAGGGGCGGGTAAACCATCACTCCAGTTGGCGGAGGTGGTAAATACCCGAGCTTCGTCCCAAAGGTCTTGGGCCACAAATTCTTGCAACAGCCAGGCACCTCCTTCGACAGTAAGGTGGGCTATCTTTTGACCACTGAGTTGTGTGAGTAATTTTGGCAGCCAATCTGCCTGCGTGAAGTCGTGCTGAAAAAAAGTAATATTTGATCCAGTAGACGACTTTGATTGACGAAATACCAGTGTGGGAGCAGTACCATCAAAGAGCTTTAGAGAAGGAGGGAGATTACCATTTCTGTCAATCACTACTCGGCGCGGTGACTTGCCGGGGTACAATCGAGCAGTCAATGCAGGGTTATCGGCTCTGGCAGTGCCAGCTCCTATGAGAATAGCATCCGTTTCGGTTCGCCATTTATGAACCAGCCGCTTGCTAAATCCATTGGTAAGCCATTGAGTACTTCCATCTTTAGGCGCTAGTAAGTTATTGGCTGTTTGGGCGTATTTCAGCAAAACATAGGGCCGGTTTTTACTTACAAATACATTGCGATACTCACTCAGGATTTTGCCTTGCGCTGATAGAACAGCTTCCTCCACGATGACGCCATGTTCTTGTAGACGCTTTAATCCAGATCCATTTACGCCAGGAGTAAGGTCTCTAGCGGCGACGATTACGTGAGGGATACCTTCTTCAAGAATAAGGTTGGTACAAGGTGGTGTACGGCCGTAGATATTACATGGTTCCAAAGAAACGTAGAGTGTACTTTGCTTTATTAATTTGCGGTCGGCAGGTTTTACACTCCGTACGGCCATTACTTCGGCATGCGGTCCTCCATCTTTTACAAAATAGCCTTCACCAATGATTTTCTCGCCGCAAGCAAGGACTGCACCAACCATAGGATTTGGCGAGGCGTAACCTGCTCCCAGGCGTGCTAAATCAAAGCAGCGCTGCATTAGGCGAGATTTCAGGCTCATGTATTTATCTTAATCGCTCGGGTCATTTCTCTTTTCCCTGGAGGGCCGGGGATTCCTTCCACTTGGAAGCCAATATCACGCAAGCAACGTTTTACCACCCCTTTCGCGCAGTAGGTGACGAATATACCTCCAGGGGCCATGGCTTGGTAGATTTTTTCAAATACAGGTGTTTCCCAAAGTTCTGGCTGAGAGCTTGGTGCAAAAGCATCAAAAAAAACAACGTCAGCCCCACCACTCAAGGGCGTGCTTTGAATGGTGCCTGCGATTTTATGCAAAGTAAATTTTGGTGTGATGACAGCTGGTTCGTTCCAAGGAGCTTGGTGTAAAGCCAGAAAATCTTCGGTTGAACCTTTCAGCAGGGTAGGGTAGTTGAGGGATGCGGCTTGCTCGGTAGGAATAGGAAATGCTTCGATCGATTCAAAAAAAATGACCTTTTGCTGCTCTTTTGCAAAGAGTAAACTCAGATAAGCATTAAGACCAGAACCAAAGCCCATCTCCAAAATGCGAACAGATGATTTGATCGCCATAGCTGGCACTAAGCCCGCCTGAATAAAAACATGTTCAGATTCCTGAATAGCGCCGTACTTAGAATGGTAACCCACGTCAAACTGCTCGCTAAGCAAGCTGTGTGACCCATCTTCTGTTTCAATAATTCGGGCAACGTTCTCCATTCCTCCTCATTTAAGCTGCTGCTAATTCTTCCTGAATACCGTTCACGGAAATATCAAGATGAGAAGTGTCATAGACGCAAATCCCATTTTTTATCAGAAGTACCTGTGGGGATTCATGGTCAATGCCAAAATGATCAGCAACATAATTAGAAACAGCCCGGTTGTCGATCAAATCAAGATAAAATGGTTGGATATCTTTTTCGGAAAGATTCCAATCATTCTCCAGTCGACTTTTTGCAAAACTGCTAATGCTACACCGGGTACTGTGCTTGAAAATAAGACAAGCTTGCTGATGTGATTGCACAACAAGGTCATTGACCTCAACGACACTCGTCAAAGCATTCCACTTAATCATAGTTCTAATTGAAGGTTGTTAGTGCTGAAAAATCAGCCTAAAACAAGAAAGTAACAAGCGTGCTTGCTGCTTCAATAACTGTTTCACCTAAGTCAAAGTTAGAAGGACAGCCATAACCACGATTGCAAGAAGAAAGTAATACTGTAGCAAAGAAAAACAAAGAAGCTTGGCTGATACGCTGGCGTGAAATTTTCATGGAGGTTTAATTTAGTGCCCTACCATTATTTTTAGGTAAAGCCTTGTTTAATGTTCAAGGGATAAATATCCTACTCATGCAAACCAACGAGCCCACTGAATAGTTTATTTTTAAATCGCGCGGCAAAAATACGCTAAATTGCGCTTTAGAGCAATATTATGACCTTCTTTTAGAAACCTTGCGTCAGTTTGGCTTGCAACAAAGCATTGATTTATTATTTTTGTGCCGCATAAGGAACTGTACATAAATAAAGCTGCTTTCTAGAGTCGGTTATTTTGCTGCTAATCGAAGGTGCCAAAAACGGAGTTA